>CALLNG010000188.1 GCA_938005345.1 uncultured Clostridia bacterium | reverse complement strand
CCGCGGCACGGGAGAGCTCAACCATTCCATGGCGGCGCAGCGCGGCAATTTGTATAAAATGGTGGAAAATGCCTTGGAAATCGACATGCTAAGGCAAACCGGATTTGGTGTGGAAACCACGTTTGAATCCCAGCGCGGCGTCAGCGTGATGAGCGAGTACTTAAAAGTACAGATTTATGAAGGCATGGTCACTGCAACATCCAAGACCGGCTATCAAAGCAAGGAAACGGATTTGCAAAAAGGTCAGATTGAAATTGACGGCGTTCCGTACCAAGTATTATATGAACAGTCCATCGTCAATGGCCTGCTAGGGCACCAGGTGGAAGCCTATGTGGACATTTCCGACATGTCGGAAGACCAGCTCCCCATCGTGCTGCTGCGGGACAAAACACCAGAAGAGCGCATCGTGACGGTCTCGGCGGAAAACATTAAAGAGGATACCACTACGCGCAGCCTGTCCTATTATGAGGAGACGGGAACCGGTTCCATGCGCAGTATGCGGGAAACAATCAGTGAAACAGCGAACGTGATTTATAATGGCGTGTACTGCGGTAAGGCGCATATGCTGGAGGACAGCGATCTCAGGCCGGTGACGGGCAGCGTGACACTGGTAGATACGGACGGCGCGGGCGGTTTTGACCTGGTGCAAATTGAAGACGTGCGTACCATCGTAGTGGCGGATGTCAATACGGTAGACCGCAAAATTATGGACTATTATAAACGGCCTACCCTCAACATTGATACCAGCGCAGAGCTGACCATCACCAAACGCGGCAAGGAAATCACGCTGGCAGATTTGGCGGACTGGGATGTACTGGCCATTAAGATAGACCGGGATGAAACCCAGGTGGACATTGACGTTTCATCGTCTAAAGTCAGCGGCCAGATTACAGAGATGGACGACGACACCATTACGGTAGAAGGAGAAGTGTTGGAAATCGCCGAAAGCCTCGATGCGTTTATGGCGGAGAACCAAGATTCACAGTACATATATGAATTGGGCGACAGCGGCAGTTTTTGCCTGGACGTAGACGGCAAAGTAGCGGCTGTGGATATTGGCGGCAGTGCGGCAAGCAGCTATGGTTACATGATTGAAGCTAGTATGTCAAAGGGCATGGACAACACATGCTATGTCAAAATGTTGACGCAATCCGGTGAAATCGTGATGATGCAGTCGGCAACGCGGCTCACCATCGATGGTATTGGCGGGCAGAACTGTACGGATTTGTACAACCGGCTGATGGAGCTGGATACCGTACGCCCGGTTGGCAATCCCACCAGTACGGACGAACAAATTGTGGCTGCTTATACCAAACAAAATAAATTGGTGGTCTACAGCACCAACGCAGATGGAGAAATTTCCGAAATCGATACCGTGGTAGACAATCCGGAGGAAAACGGCAAAGGGCTGAAAATTTCTTATCCGGTGCAAAACAAACGGTATAAAACCTATAACAAATTCTCCGGCGGAACAGAAAACATCTTTTTGTATGACGGCAACTTGAAAATATTTAATGTACCACCGAATGTGAAGGATGAAAATTCTTATTCCACCAAGAATTTGTTTGCGCATGACTCGTTTTATAATGTCACAGCGTATAACAAAGAAGACGGCATTGTGCCGGTGGTCGTTAACTTTATTATCGGCGACCCTGGCGACAGCAGCGGGGACGGGCCAACGGCAATCGGTACCAATGTCAACTCCCAAAGCGCGCTTGCCGTTGTGGAAAAAGTAACCAAGGCGGCGGCGGACGACGGGTCTACGACTTCCCGTATTTACGTCTTTTCCAATGGGCAGTCCCGTAGCTACAACGTTACCCCGGACCGTGTTTTGCCGGAACTCAAATTTGGCGATATCATTCAATTTGGTACGGACTTTAAAGGCGAAATCAGCGACCTCGTTGTGCGGCTGTCCGCATCGGAGGACACGGCGTATAGCGCCAACGGCCTGGGCAGCGCCTTTGAATGGGTATACGGCTTGGTGTATGAAAAATATGCCACGGCAATGGAACTGTTGATTGACCCAACGCTGATCAATAATCCGCCGGATGGGAAACTCATTCCCTACACCTTGTCCGCCACAACGTATTTTGTGGACATGAAAGAAGAGGAAGTGCGCAGCGGGTCGTCCAGCGACATTGTGGACTATGTCAGTGACCCGGAAAATGCGTCTACCGTATATCTGAAATGTTATTATGACAAACTCAACTTCATCGTCATTTATAAATGGAATTAAAGGGGGAGAGAAGCATGCGCAAATGGACAGCCTATTTATTGGCGGCAGTGATGCTGCTGAGCGCCGCGTTTGCTCCGGTTGCGGCAGCGGCGGAAGACCTGGGCACGGATGAGGCAGGGGAGCTGGTTGCGGCCGCTGCCGGGGAAGTGCTCATCACAGCCGAAGATGGCGCAGAAGTGGGAAAAACGCTGGTCGCGCCGGAAGGCGGCAGCGCGTATCAATGGAAGCGCAGCGACACCTATAATGGGACCTATACTAATATTACGGATGCAACAGAGGGAACCTATGTCGTGCAGGAAGAGGATTTTGGAAAGTATATCAAAGTGGAAATGGACGGCTCTCTCAGCGCCAGCTATGCCGTGGGCGGCAACATAGCGTTTGGCCGCGAAGCGTTCATTGACTTTACGCACACAAACGGCGTACCATCCCGCTTGACGGATGGAAAAACCCACGGGACAAATGGAAACAACGACTATTGCAGCGGG
Source organism: uncultured Clostridia bacterium (assembly GCA_938005345.1). Lineage (GTDB taxonomy): Bacteria > Bacillota > Clostridia > RUG12999 > RUG12999 > JAAWTG01. The sequence goes on along the minus strand of CALLNG010000188.1, from coordinate 17,560 downwards.
TATAGTTCTGCTACTACTGCCGCTTATATGGTAGATTTGGGAGAAGAAAAAACCATTAACCAAATGGCAGTTAACGTACATGCAACTGGGAAAATTACACAATTCAAAGTAGAGTATACCTCACAGGAGCGGCCCAGCGGTTCGGATGAACTCCAAGAGTGGAATGCGGTGGAAAGCAGCTACTGGACCATGGCAGCGGACGGCGTGGACACCAGCAAATGGGAAGATAAAACCATTGAATTTCTGCCAGTGACTGCCCGGTATGTCCGTTTTTGCGTAACGGGCGTTGCGTCCGGCAATGGAAACCCGCTGCGCGTGGGCGAGATTGAAGTGTACTATAAAGCGTTGGAAAAACCGTTGATTATGGCTAATGGCTCCCTGTCTGTACGCACGCCCCTGGGGCAGCCCTATGAGGACGCAGGCGCAAAAGCGGTATATGCAAACGGAGAAGATGCGACAAAAGCAGTTGTAACAGAAAATTTGGTAGATATCAACAAGGTAGGCAATTATACAGTTACATATACGCTTGATGGCGCGGATGAAGTGGTGCGCCATGTGGAAGTGTATGCCGAACCAGTTGCCATTACGCCGGCAGATACACAGACACCGGCTGTAGGAAGCAAATTGACGGCGCAATGGCCGGATGATACCTATGACAGTGCAACCTACGAATGGCAAAATTCAGACCAGATTGACAGTGGCTATATGCCGATTGCAGGTGCAAATACTGCGGAATATACTTTGACAGAGCAAGATAAAGGCAAATATGTCCGTTTGGCTGTGAAGCTGGGCGAGGGAGTGCAACTGGTGTATAGCAACGTAGTCCAAATCGGAAACCTTGCCTTTGGGAAAACAGCGTCAGCGAGCTATGGGCTGACCAATGGCAACGTGTTTGACAACTTGACAGACGGCGATATGTCCACCGGACTTACCACCTACAGCACCAACATTCCGGATTCCACCACTACAGTGGACTTAGGAGAAGCGGTGGATTTTAACCGCGTCATTGTGCGCAACATCACGACATCGCAAAAAGTTGAGCAGTTCAAGGTGCAATATACCAATGTATCTATGCCGGAAGAGAGCAATGCCTTAAAGGCATGGAATAGTTTGGAAAGCAAAGACTGGATAGATGTGGAAACGGAAAACAGCGGCGCTGCCGACACCAACTGGACGGAATTGGTGATTGATTTTACCAAGGTGAACGCCCGGTATGTCCGTTTTTGCGTAACAAAAGCGACCAGTTGGAGTGGATCCTTTGATTTGCGCGAGATGGAAGTGTACTGCATGAGCCAAGAAGATCCTGGCCCGGTTGACCCGCCTGTGGGCGACAAACCCGTCATCACGCTAAACGGCGATGCAACCATGTACGTTGCAAAGGGCACGGCATTTGAAGACCCGGGCGCGACAGCGGCAAATACAGAGGAAAGCGTTGTAGTGACTGGGACAGTGGACACCACACGCGCAAGTGTTTACCAGCTAAAGTACGATGTGAAAAACGGAGACGTTGCAGCGGATACCGTAGTGCGTACCGTGATTGTATATGACGGCGATGCGGTGTGGGTCAGCGCACCGGGCGGCACGGGCGAAGGCGCAGTGCTGCGCGGCGCATATAAAGCGGACTACGATGCGGCGGGAACCGCCTACCAGTGGCAAAGCGCCGATGCGATAGACGGTACGTTTACCAACATAAACGGTGCGAACAGCAAAACCTATACCATAAAAGACACAGATTACGGCAAATACCTCCGCCTGGTGGTCACGCCTTCCGGCGGCAGCGCGGTGACCGCGTCCAACAGCGCGGCGGCAGGCAACCTGGTTGCGGGATTAACTGCCGTTTCCAATACGGCGCTGCACAGCGACCCGTCCAAAACCGCGTCCATCAGCGCGCTCACAGACGGGACAACTGCAGCGGGAATCAGCCATCAATATGGCTCTACGAACAACGTAAGCTATATGTTTGATTTGGGAAGCATACAAAAAGTGAATCAAATGGTAGTGTACGAAACGCACGCGGGCAGCGGAAAAATATATGATTTTTCTGTACAGGTTTCCAGCAAAACGGAAGGACGGGACGATGCTCTGGATAGTGCGGATTGGACCACCGTTTTGGAAAAGACGGATGAAACAAACTGGAAACAACAAGTTTTAGAATTTGCTTCTGTGGACGCACGCTACATCCGGTTTTGTATCACGCGTGTCAACGGTGCTGGGCCGCTGTTTTCTATCCGGGAAATTGAAGTGTTCAAACGTCCGCTGGAAAAACCCAGAATTTACCTCAACGGTGATACACAGATACAGCACCTATATGGACAGAAGTTTGTGGATCCGGGGTACCTGGCAAGAGGAACAAACGATGAAGACTTGACAGAACAGGTTAAAGTAGACGGTAACATTGACGTAACCCAAATGGGTGAACAGACCTTGACCTATACGCTGGAAGGAGCAGATACCGTAACGCGTACCGTCAATGTATATGCGGAACCGTTGTCTATTGCAGCGCCGGACGGCACAGGCTACGGGAAAACCCTGGCCGCCTCCTATGCAAACGGCGCTTATGACAATGCAACGTTCCAGTGGAGCATTTCCGCTACCGCTACCGGAACCTATACCCCGATTGATGGAGAGACAGGTAAAACCTATACGATCCGGGATACGGACATGGGCAATTACATCCGTGTTTCTGTCACGTTGGATGGTGGCGGGGCCCCGATACAAAGTGGAAGCAGCGTGCGTGTGGGCAATCTCGCCTATGGCAAGGAAGTGACACTGGACTATACGCCATATAACACTACAGCAGCTAATTTAACGGACGGCAATATGGATACCTATGTGCGTACACAGTACAGTAAAACCACAGGTACGCATGCCGTGGATCTGGGCAGCGCGCAATATATAGACCAGGTGACATTGTATAACTATGCTACAACGGAAGTAATCCTTGGTTACAAAGTGCAGTATACCAATGTGGAAAAACCAACAGATTCCACAGCGCTGAAGGCGTGGGCTGCGCAGAACAGCGAGGACTGGATAGATGTGACAACCGTGGCCTATGGCGACAATCCGGCGGACACGGGGTACGATAATGAAAACTGGGCTACCAAAACCATTGCCTTTGAGCCAGTCAAAGCGCGGTATATCCGGTTTTGTGTGACCGATATTAACCAGAATTGGAGCGGCGTGTTCAATCTGAAAGAAATGGAAGTTATGAACAGTTACGCGCAGCCCAAGGCGGTTATTACACTAAACGGCGCTGCCGTGATGGATGTGCAAAAGGGCGATCCCTTTACCGACCCGGGCGCAACGGCAATTGCAGCCGATGGTTTCACCAGCATTCCCGTCACCGTAGGCGGCGACAAAGTGGATACCAATGTTGTGAAAACTTATGTGATTACCTATGACGCAGAGGGTGCAGACCAAGTGACGAGAACCGTCCGGGTGGTGGAAGCCAAACCAGTGATCACGCTGAAGGGCGAGGCAACCATGGAACTGTATGTGGGCGACACCTATACAGAACCTGGCGCAACCGTACAATATGAGGGCGGCGGACTGGCGGACAGCGACATTGTGGTGGGCGGCGATACAGTGGATACCACGACTCCTGGCACCTATACCGTGACCTACGATGTATCTGCGCCGGATGGCACCGCGGCAGACCAAGTGACGCGGACCGTCATCGTGCATCCCATGCAACTAGATGTGGCTGCGCCGAATGGCACCGCTATCCGTAAATGGCTGCAAGTGGCGTTTGCAAACGGCGAAGCGCCAGAGGGCGCGACTTACCAATGGATGCGGGCATCGGAAATCGACGGCGATTATCAACCCATTGAAAATGCAACATCGGCAACCTACCGGCTGGCAAACGAAGACCGTGGAAACTATGTCCGCGTTGCTGTCACCGTACCGGGCGGAAAAGCAGCTTCCATGAGCCGCAACGCCGTGGGAGGGGGAGATTTGCTATTCGGAACCCAACCCAGTGTGACAGGCGGTACGGAGGGTACAGCAGACTTATTGACCGATGGGCGGATGGATACCGGCATGACGCTGACCGCCGCAGGAGCGCAGATTGTCATGAATTTTGCTGCGCTGTCTGAAGTGAATGCGCTGCGTGTACAGTATCTGGATGGATCGGCAGAAGTTACGGACTATACATTGGAATACCAGCAAGCAGCGGACGGCGCATGGACTTCATTAGATACCCAGGACAGCGCGCTGGCGCGGGTAGCATTTGGCAACATCCAGGCCGTAGCACTGCGGCTGACCATCAACGCGGCAGGCGCGGAGCAAGTGGGAATCAGCGGCTTGGAGGCATACCGCCAGACTATGCCGCCCGTCATTACCTTAAATGGCGAAGCGGAAATGACCATTCCGCAGGGGATCACATTCAACGACCCCGGCGCGGTAGCCGTAGATGAAAACGGAGAAGACATTTCAGACGATATCACCGTAACGGGCGAAGTCAAAACCGATACCATTGGCGATTATGTGTTGACCTATGACGTGAAGGACAAAACCGGAACCGCAGCAGTATCCGTGCAGCGCACCGTGCACGTGGTGGATGGCACCGTTGAGCTGGCATGGGACGATTTGAACCCAGGCAGCGAACTGCGCGTTACCTATGCGTGGGACGGCTACAGCCCGGAAAACGCGGATTACCAGTGGGTACGGTCCAGTTCCATTAATTCTGGATTTGAAGAAATTCCAGGCGCAACTGGCGCGACCTATACCATGACGCCAGCGGACCGTGGCAACTATATTAAAGTGACGATTTCTTCCCACCTTGTTACAGGCGCTATGGCAACACCGTCTCATGGCGTAGCATGCGGAAACCTGGCAGCAGGCAAAAAGACGGAAAACGACGCCAACGCCAACTTGGTGGACAGCGACTATACAACCGAGGTCAAAGCCTACAGCACCACGGTGAACGTGGACTACGACGTTGATTTGGGAGAAACGCAGGACATTAACCGTATTCGGATTTATAACAGCAGTTCTCAGCCGAAATTGTACCGGTTCCAGCTGCTTTATACTGCATCGGCAACACCGGGGGACAGCGATTGGATTCAACTTGCGGACGTTCAGGATACAAGCAACTGGACGGTACAGGATATTTCCTTTGACCGCGTGCAGGCGCGCAAAGTACGGATGCATGTTGCAGAAATAAACACGTCCTGGAGCGGCGCATTCTCTATCCGCGAGCTGGAAGTGTATAATAAACCCATTGCCGCGCCGACGCTCGCCCTCAACGGTGAAAGCGAGATGATGGTGGAAGTGGGCACAGAATTTGTGGATCCGGGTGTGACCGCAACGGATGAAACCGGATTGGATTTGTCCGCGCTCGTCACAGTTTCCACGGATACCATTGGCACGTATACCCTGGTGTACAACGTAGACGACGGATTCGGCAACACTGCGCCGTCTGTCACACGTACGGTGATTGTACACGAAGTGGATACACAGCCGCCGGTGATTTACCTCAACGGCGCCGCAACAGTACGTGTTCATCAAAACAGTGTCTATGAGGACGCAGGCGCATACGCGCTGGACAACATTGACCCAGACGTAGAAATCGTTGTGGGCGGCGACACGGTGAACACAGCGGAATTGGGTAATTATACCATCACCTATGACGCGGTAGACCAAAAAGGCAACCGTGCCGCGCAAAAGACCCGCACCGTCAGCGTGGTACCGGAAGGCGAAGACGTTGTACCTCCGGTTGTGACGCTAAACGGCCAAGCGGAAGTGGAGGTATGGCAGGGCTATACTTACGAGGAAGCCGGTGCCAAAGCCACAGATGACGGCGTAGATGTGACAAGCAAGATTACTGTAGAGGGATCTGTTGACACTAAAGTGTTAGGCGACTATGTCCTTACCTACTCTGTCGCGGATGCGGCGGGCAACATCGGCGTTGCATCCCGTATCGTGCATGTCATACCGGAACCAGCGATTGAACGGGATACCCGCGAACTGCAAATTGAAGGCGCGTCGAATTTGAACGCGATTACCAGCGACCTCATTTTGCGCATCAAAGGAACCTATGGTTCCACCATTACCTGGACGTCTTCCAACGAGAGTGTGATTCGCGCAGATGGAACCGTCATCCGGCCGGCACAGGATACCTCCGTAGTACTAACAGCCACCATCACCAACGGCGATGAAGTGCGTACCAAGACCTTTGACGCTGTAATAGTGAAAGGAACGGGAACGGGCGGCGGCTCTGGCAGTATCGGCGGCGGTGGCGGCGGCGGACGGCCCAGCAGCGGCGGCTCCACTGTCACGGGAACAGGCGGCGGAACGCCAGCTACTCCCACCACACCGCAGACCACGCCACAGCCTTCCGGCAACGGTACCCTGTCTGGATACAGCGATATGGACCAGGCCGTTTGGGCGGATCTAGCCGTATCGGAACTGAGTAAACGCGGTATTTTGTCCGGCATGGGCGACGGAACCTTCCAACCCAACCGTGCTGTGACAAGGGAAGAGTTTGTGAAAATTATCGTAGAGGCATTCTCGCTGTACTCCGAAACTGCGACAGCCAGCTTCTCCGATGTGCCGGCAAATGAATGGTATTACCCCTATGTCGCTTCCGCAGCGCAAAATGGTATTGTGGACGGCATCGGCGGCAGCCTGTTTGGCACGGGCCAGGACATCACCCGTGAAGAAATGGCAGCCATGATTTGCCGCGCGGCGCAGGTGCGTGGCATTGAACTAAGCGCGGACAAAGACCGGCAGACCTTCACGGATGACAGCGCCATTTCCGATTGGGCCAAAGAGAACGTCTATGCCTTGCAGCAGGCTGGCGTCATTTCCGGCATGGGCGATGGCAGCTTTGCGCCGGGACAGCAGTGCACCCGTGCAGAAGCGGCGAAAGTGGTCTATGAAGTGACCAAATTTATCTGGTAAAAAACCGAATCGAGCGGAGCGCTGCGAAGGATAGGTAGAGGGGCGGGATTTCCGTCCAGGACTCAGCGGGTAGCGGCACGGTTTTGAGCCGCTCCACGCAGCGGCCGTCTAGGGGAAAAGATAAAAGCTGTGAAAACGGTTTGGAATAACTTGCCGCCGTGGACACGGTTTGCGAAAAAACAGCCGCTTGCCATGGCAGGCGGGAGAGCAGGGCGGGACTTTCCTGCCCTGTTTTTTTTCAGCAGCAGGCAAAAAACGGACAAATATCACGTTTTTGTTTGGAAGTTTGGTTTTTGTTTGTTGCTTGCCAGGGGGGAACGGTTTATAATAAAACTAAACTTGCGCGACAAGAAGTAGAATCAATTTCCAGGCGGGGCAAATGCCGCCTGTACCAGGGAGGAAACCAATATGAAACAACGAATTTGCCTATGGCTGGCTGCGTTGCTGCTTTGCACTTGCCTGCCGGTAGGAGCTGCGGTCACACATCCGGTAGGGAATACCATATATAACGGTATGCTGACGTACGCCGCCCGCGATGTCATCCGCGAAAACATGGAGACCAAACGAGCCGCCGTAGCAGAGGCGCTTGCCATGGATACGGCGGACTATGTGCAGCGCGTACAGACGGCCTTGCCGGCGAATGCGTACACCCGTCCTGCCTATGAAAAAGAAGCTGCGCGCCTTGCGCAGATTTATGCGGCAGAAGGCGGAGAGGACACCGCGGAAAAAGTGCTGCATGCCATTGTGCTGAGTGCACAGCATTATGAATCAATTTCCAGCGGCGGCGGCGACGCGTTCGGCGCGATGAGCAATCTCATTCCCGCCTATCTCGTTATGGCCTATGATTTGATTTATGACAGCGGCGCGTTTGCCAAACTGGACGAAACATATTCTACGGATACGCATGCGCTGGCGGAAGCATATTTTACAGCGCTGGGCTGGCGCATGTATGAGGAAAATAGCGGGAGCTATATCAATAACCTAGGCGGTTACGCCATTAAGAACCTGGCAGGTACGGCCTATATTTTGGGAGACCCGGAGCTAATACGCTGTACAATTGCGCTGCTGGATGACGCGTTTGCGCCCAGCCAGTGGTATGCGGATGGCATGTGGAGCGAGGGTACCACGTCCTATGGACAGCAGCTAATGGGGAACTGCTTGGAAGCGGTGAATGTTATTGCGCTGTGGGACGACCCGGTGGACTATACCGATGAGTGGCTGGGTCTGGACCTGCACCATACGGATTTAAAAGCGCGCTGGCCCATCATTACGGCGGCGCAGCAGGCCATCGCCCAGACCAAATTTCCCAATGGTACCACCTTGGCTGTGCATGATACACATCCCACGGGCAGTTCGGATCCGGAAAAACCCATCCAGGAAGCGTATCTGGACAATATTGAGCTCAACCATTTTGGCCTGTATGCATTAACGCATGGTACTACCGAGGATGCACAGCAAACATCGCTGGTTTTTCCGCCCGTGGCAGCCGGTATTCCCTATGGCGGCGGGCATGGGCACGGCAATTTCTTGGGCCTAACCTACTGGGCAGGCGGCGTGGAGCTGCTGCCGGACGCGGGCTATCCCGTGGCGGGCAGTGAACCCAACCGGTTTTTCCACATGAGCACCGTTACGCACAACAACGCTTGGATTACGCCGAGCCAGAATGTGAACTACGGCAGTTTAGCCGGACAATATACTCGCCCCACCCTGTTGGCTTATGACGACGGAACCGCCTCTGGCGGCGCGGTGCAGCTGGTGGAGGCACAGCAGCTGATGCCGGAGGCACAGGAAAATGAGGAAAACCGCCGCCTGCTGATGACTGTGGCGGTGGACGATACCCATTCTTATACCCTGGATGTGCAGCGGCTGCGCGGCGGCAGTGTGCATGAAAATTTCCTGCGCGGCAGCGAGGACGAAGCCATGACAGTGCAGATGGACGCACCCGTTAGCAGCACGACGCCCAATTTGGGGCAAACCCTGCAGTTAGAGGGAAAACGCGGACTCATGCCAGGGCAGACACTGTTTACCCAAGCGAAGCGTGGCAGCGCCGAAGCGGACAGCCATATGGTATGGACTGGACAGGAGAGCGGCAGCAGCCTGCATTTGTTCCTAAAAGGCGTGCCGGAGGGCGAATATGCCCTGTCCCAAATGCCAGGCATGCGCCGGGATGACGTCAATCCGCCGCACCTGTACCAGCGGCGGTCGGTCACTCCAGAGGACACCACAGTATTCGGCGCCGTCTATGAAGGCACGCGTGCGGACGAAGTTGCCAATGTGAAAGACGTGCAGTGGCATACGTTTGATTCCAACCCCGCCGCCGCACTGGCCATTGTGGATTTGGGCGAATGGGAAGACTGGATTTATGTATCGGACAGCACCGCGCCGCAGGAATACGGCGGCGTGCGTTTCAGCGCAGGTACTGCGGTGCTCCGGTGGGAAAAAGCAAGCGGCACGCCTCTGTGGGGTTATGTCTACGGGGAAGGCAGCGTTTGCACACAGGAAGCCGGGATTGCAGCCGGGGCGGACACGGTAGCACAGGTGACAGCTGCGCAGGGCAGCCAGCTTACCTTGGACACGGCGTTGCCGCAGGAGGTACAAGGCCGCTGGGCCATGGAAACATTTGGAGACGGTACTGGGCTGGGCCACCTCCTGGAGGAAATCCAGGGAAATACCGTAACGCTCAACAATGATGCGGGCTACGAGATCCAGACGGACGGCGCACTGCATACGTTTTATCCGGCGCGGGAAGAAGGCGGCGTACTTTCCGGCGGCGGCAAGGCGGACTGGGTGCTGCCCGGCAAGGTAACACTGCGCGTGCCACAGACCGCATTCGGCGTGCTGACCCCATTTGGTACGCAGCTTTCCAGTGAGGAGCCGCTTGCGCCGGGCGGCAATGCTACCGTGAATGCTAGCATACCCCTGTCTGATGGGGCGCAGCTCCTTACGGTGGTGCAGCGGGATTTTTATGCCGATGATGGTCAAAATACCTGGCAAAAGCAGGAAGTTTTAACGGTGACTGCCGTACCGCTGGAAAAGGCTGGAGGAGAACTGGGCAGTGCGCAGGCGCAGGTAACGTTGCCGCAAGAACTGGAAACCAAGCATGCCAGCGGTCGGACAGCCTCCCGCGTCAGCATCTGTGCGTATGTGTGGGATGGTGCGATGAAGCCCCTCACACCGGCGGGTATTTGGCAGACGGGTTCCGCAGGATAACAAGATAGAATAAAAAAGACTTAGGACTTTTGAAGTCCTAAGTCTTTTTTTGTGCAGTATCCACCTGTTTTAGCGGTGTTTCCAAAGAACCAGTTCCGCCTCTGAACCGCCCGCTCCGTATTCATAAACCAATAGCTGCGTCTCGCCCGCTGCCCGTTTTGCATATCTCGGCGCCGTAGTAGGTTTTGCCATTGTCTAGCAGCTGGGCGGTTTGCCCGTTTGGCAGCTTGCACAACAGATTGATATAGCTGCCAGGAAGCGGGGTTAACTGGGTGACCCGCGTCAGCTCTGGGATGGGCAGGGCGTGAAATTCTTGCAGCAGTTGTTTGAACATGTGGATTCCTCCTTTTTGCTTGCTAGATGGGAAATCGGATTTACGCAAAAAACGCTGGATATAAAATGATGGACTGACTGTTTGAGCAGGAAGGGGTGTATGCAGCAACGGTTGCTGTGCAAAAACGTCTTGCGTTATAGGATGTCATTGTGTCCACAAACGGAGTCTTGCTTTTTTATTTGCAATATTTGTATGATTTGTAAAATAAATAGGAGAATGTGGACTGCAAGCACAATCATGGCGATGATTCCAGCCACCCTAGACAAGGAACTGCTTTGGACAAGCCCAAAGAAAAAATACCGTTTTTCCATAGCGCTATCCGGCAGAAACAGGTTGAATGCTACATATGTGATACAAAAAAGCAAATTGATCCTTCGTAATGTACGGGATTTAGTTTTGTACGCCGCTGTAGATAGATTCATGACCAATAACATAATAGCGTGTAAAAAAGGGAGAAATAGCATAATGGCGATAAGGCGAAGCCACCCCATATTGCATATCCATGAAGCGGCGGCAAATCCAATCAAAAGGAGCGACAGAATAATTGCCCGTACCTTGATGAAGACGTGTTGCCAGCCTTTCATGCTCCATGTCCTCTCTATGATAAGAGCGGCAGCAACCCCAGCGAGTATCAAGAAAAGAAAAAGGAAAAACAGATTTACGGGATACACCGGTTCATCACCTCAAAACCATTCTACCATAAATAAGACGCCAGGGCAACTCTTTTCTAATGCAGGCAATAGACAATGTTACTTACAGAGGAGCAGAAAGAGATGGTTCGCGCTAGACTTGCCGCCTTGGATGGATGGTTTGGCTGTGCGAAACGGAAATGGTTGCAGTAAACCATTGGGGCGAATGCTGTAGCTGTTTGGTAAAAGGCAAGTATTTTGATAAAATACGCCCCGTATGGAAACGGTGCGCACCCAAATAAAGGGCGCACCGCGCAGGGAGGGAACCCACCCAAAAAAACAGGCGGTTAGGTACAGTAATTGTCTTGCAAGGTTTCCATAAGCGACAAAACCCGCTTATCCGCAATCCAATATAGCACATGCATACCCTGCTTTTCCGCTGCAAGGATTCCCGATGCTTTTAGCTGACGGAGATGCTGGGACAGCGCAGAAGCCGTGATATCCGGTAAATGCGTATGGATTTCACCAACATGTTGTTTGCCGCGCGTTAACGCGCAGAGAATCAGCAGCCGGTTTTTATTTGCTAACAGTTTTAACAGTTCCGCTATCTTTTGTGCTTGTTCTTCCACTTTCTTTCACCCGCTTCCCGTTTTTTATTTGACAGATCCCTTGCGTCATGGTTCCCATCGGGCAATAGACGCACCATGATCTTGGACGGAACAGAATCATTGTGACAAGACCCAAAACAGTGGAGGTCAGCATGACGCCAAAAAACCCAAAAGCAAATTGGGCGAACCACGGCGCGACCATACCAACCTCTGCCCATTGCCATGGAAGTTTGAATATCCATAGCAGCGTAACGGTTTCACGGAGCGGCGCGCCGGTGAACACTTGATAGGTTGTAAACAGCATCAAAGCAAACATGACCATAAAAAACGCCAGGAACCCGTACCGGAACCAGCGGCTGCGCAAAAACTCCGGCGGCGCCGCATTCCGGGAAAGCTTCAGCTTTTCGCCCAAAATGCCCAAAAGTTGACCGCGTCCGCAGAAACGGTTGCAATATGCCTTGTTCCCGCCGAAGATGGCAAAAAGAAGCGGAAGCGTAAAAAAAAGTATCCCAAGCCAAGCAAAAAGGATATTGCAAAGCCCAAGGGCCAGATAGAGCAGTTCCCCAATCCAAAGGTAGTCATACCATGTTTTCTTTTTCATAGCGCAACTCTCCTTTCCATGATGGTGATCACCGCCGCTGGACAGGCTTTTGCACATTTGCCGCAGCCAACGCATCTTTCTTCATCAACTTGTGCGATAATCCCCCATGTTACATGAATCGCGTTAAGGGGACAAGCGGCCGCGCAGCAACCGCATGCAACGCATTCGTTTCCAACGCAAGCTAGTTTCGATGTTTTTTTCATAACATGTCCTCCGATATTTAAGTAATGTAGATATTCCTAATATACTATATTCTTGGTGGCTTGTCAAGTATGCCAAACCAAGAAAAAATCTGCTGGGAAATGTGTTCATAGGGAATTCCATGTCCTTTTCAAATCCCGAACCTGCACATGCCAAGGGATTTTTAGACATAAAAAAGACGGCCACTTTAATCTAAAGCGGCCGTCTCTTTTTGGTGGATCCTCGGGGACTCGAACCCTGGACCGTCCGGTTATGAGCCGGATGCTCTAACCAACTGAGCTAAGGATCCTTATTCCAAGACTACCTATCTATTATACCAGGTTCGGCAGCGTTTGTCAATCGTTTTTTTTAAGAGACGGGGCGGGAAAAGGAAAGGCCCGCCCCAGCCGGGCATAGTTGCAACATCAATCCTGCGCAAAGGCAAAATCCATAAATAAATGGCCAATCGTGAAAACAGGGTCGTCCCGGGTTGGTTCCCACCGCCTCACAGCGTGGTATGTGCCATTTTCCACACATTCCACAAGCCAGTCTGATCCGTCTTTGCCAGAACGGTCTATTTCAGCAGGCAGATTCCAAAAATCAGCGTCCGCCAAAGTTTCCCGCATAAGCGCCATTTGCGCCTTGTCAATTGAAAATTTCTGTTCCGCGATGACAATGCCTTGCGATGAGGAAACATAACCGTCTAAACACACATAATGCACCGAGCCTGTTCCATCGGGCTGCAAGGTGATTTCTATGGTATATGTTGCAAAGAAGGAATGGAAGTAAGTAAACCGGTAAACGGTATCGCTGGAATGGGAAAGCGGTTCCATGCCCATTGCATAGAGGTCCTGCGAAAACCAGTCGTTAGAGAAATCACTAAAATGAGTCACAATGGGCGGAATTTCCTCCATACATTCTTCTAAGTAACCATAAGATGCGACTGGCCCTTCAGACAAAAATTGAAAAATTTCAACCTTGATGTCCTCTGGGATTTTGTGGGACCGAATTCCGTAGAGCAGCATGAGGGACACATGGCACCCTGGCGGCAGAGACTGAAGCCATAGCCTTAACGTTTCTTCCCCGATAGGATTTTTCTGCATTTCCTCTAAAGACGGAAAAACCGTTTCCGTGGTAAGCTGTAGGGAGTACTGCATCCTGGGCGGGTCTGTCCCTTGCGCTTCATTCCAGGCATATAGCCGCAATATCTGGGGATAAACAAGAACCTCTGACGTACCTGTGGTCCATAGTACGGCAATCCCCAATGCATCGCCGATAAATTTCAGCGGGACAAAGAGAATGCCGTCTGTCAGGACAGGCGCCGTATCCATTTGGACAGGCTTCCCGTTTTGGTATAGTACCTTGCTGCCTAGTTGCAGGGTGACGGTGGTTTTTTCGCCAAGCAATTCTTTGACAATGGTAATCTTGTTTCCCTGTAAGGAAAAGGAAACACCGGAGGGAAAGACTTTGTCAAGCTCCCCCAGCGGGATCATGGTGCGGTTCTGTTCGTTGATATACGGATTCGCGGTTTCAAAAACGACAGGCTGGTCTGTCCGGATGGAGACAAAACTGGAAGCAGCGCAGGGGAATGTAGAAAGAAGCAGAACAACCAAACACAAAAACCCTATTTTCTTCACAAAAAATCCTCCTTCCGCACCGTTACGGTTCTCTTACGTTTTATTGTAACAGAAATGGTTGGCGGAGGCAAGGGATTTGAAAAACATTTCTGTAATGTTCCATCCGTACCGGGTCGCCGCATCCAAAATTTTCCACAGTTTCCGGTGCAAAATGAAAAGACGCATGGTGCATTTTCCATAAATTGGCGTACCGCAATTCCTTGTCCAGCGCGGGGCAGTTTGCTATAATAAAAGAGGGAAAGAAAGCGGGAAAATACCCATAAAATGGGAAAAGTACAGAAATCGTCAACGAATGACAGAAATAGAACCTTGAGAAAAACCTGCCTAAATACTATACTGGAATTACAGGGAAAACTGTATGAATTTCATAAAGGAACAAAAAAGAAAGAAGGGAAAAATCACAATGAAAGCAAAAAAAATGGTTGCAGTTTTGACATCCGTTGTGCTGGGGGCAGGGGCGCTGTCCGGCTGCCAAACTACAGAGCAAACGGCAAACGGCGGCCAGTACGCACTCACGGAAGTAACAACGGCGGACACTTACCCGCTGGAAACGGACGTGACGCTGCGTTACTGGATGACGGTTGCCTCAGGTGTTTTGGCGAGCCAGACGAGCTTTAACACCACACCGCTCAAAGGGTATCTAGAAGAAAACACAGGAATCAAGCTGGAATTTGAACATCCAGTGGTGGGACAGGAAAATGAAGGGTTCAACATTTTGTTGGCGTCGGACGACATGCCCGACATCATTGAGTGGGACTGGGTCAAATATCCGGGCGGGCCGGAAAAGGCCATTGCCGACGATTTGATTATTCCGCTCAACTCCTACATAGAAAAGGTATCGCCCAATTTCCGCAAGCTGTTAGAAGAACATCCCGATTGGGCGGTGCAGGCCATGACGGACGAGGGCAACTACTACTACTATCCCTTTATAGTGCCGGATGATGTGCTCTCATCTTATGTTACGTTTATTATCCGAAAGGATTTGCTGGACAAGGCGGGTTTACCCGTGCCGGAAACGCTGGACGAGTGGGAAACCGCATTGTATGCGTTCCGGGATATGGGCGTGAAAACACCGCTGTATTTACGATTTAGCAACAATGAATTTGGAATCGGTTCGCCGTTTACCGGCTGTTTTGGTTTTGCCGCCGGGTTCTACCAGGAGGACGGCGTGGTGAAATTCGGGCCGTATGAACCCGCGTTTGGCGAATATGTGAAACTGATGAAAAAATGGTACGATGATGGGATTTTGGACAAGGAATTTGCCGACGAGGATTCTAAACGGCGTGCTGCACTGGCAACCAGTGGAGAAAACGGCGCTATGTATGTCAGTATGGGGAGCGACTTTGGTAACTACCTGGAAGCCATTCCGCAAGGCAGTGAAATCGACTATGTCGCTACCAAAATCCCGGTGCGCAACAAGGGCGACGTCCCCATGTATGCCCAGAAAAACTGGCCCATTGCGGAATACGGCGCCGCCATTTCTACCGGTTCCAAACATAAGGAACTGGCTGCCCGGTTTTTAGACTATGGCTACAGTGAGGAGGGCGCGTTGACCTATAACTTCGGTAAAGAAGGGGAATCCTTCACGTACCAGGATGGGGAACGCGGCAGCCACATCCCAACCTACACCCCGCTGGTCACGGATTATAATCAAAATGGCGGGTTGAGCCTCAACCAGGCGATGTGTAAATATACGCGCTGCACTTACAAAGGGCCATTCCCGCAGAGTGTGGAGTATATTTACCAATATTACCGTACGGACAAACAACGCGAGGCGCTGGGGCTCATGCAGTCCAACACCTTAGATTATAAACTGCCCAATTTGAGCTATAGCACGGAGGAGCAGCAGCGTTATACCGACATTATGACGCCGATTGACACCTACCGCTCGGAAACGCTGGCCAAACTGATTTCCGGCAAACTGGATATCAGCTATCTGGACACCTATTTTGAAGAGCTCAAACGTATGGGCATCGAAGAGGCCATTCAAATTACGCAGGACGCCTATGACCGCTATATCAAACGGCAGCCCGTCACATTTGAGTAAACAGGGAGGGAAACGGTATGCGGCAAACAGCACAGGCTTTGGACGCGCCCGCTGTGGCGCGTCCGGCGCAGCCGGTAAAACGGAAAGTCACCGGCGCAATGCTCAAAAAAGATTTCAAAAAATATTACACCCTTTATCTGCTCATGATTCCCGTTCTGCTGTTCTACCTCTATTTTCATTACAAACCCATGTACGGGCTGCTGATTTCCTTTCAGGAATTCAATTTCAAACTAGGTATTTGGGGCAGCCCCTGGGTGGGCATGAAAAACTTTGTCCGTTTTTTTACGGATCCCTATTTTGGGCGCAACATTATCAATACCATTTACATCAGCGCTGCCAGCATTGTATTCGGCTTCCCAGCGCCCATCATTTTGGCGCTGCTGCTGAACGAGGTGCGGCAGAAATGGTTTGTGCGCAGCGTACAGACCATCAGCTATATGCCGCACTTTGTGTCCCTGGTGGTCATTTGCGGTATGCTGAAAAATTTTGTGGGTACGGATGGGTTTATTAACGCGATGGTTTCGTTTTTCACCGGCAATCCCCCGCAGGAATCTTTGCTGGACAACGCGTCGCTGTTCGTGCCGATCTATGTTGCCTCCGATATCTGGCAGCAGATTGGCTGGGGATCCATCATTTATTTTGCTGCACTGGCAGGCGTGGATGTGGAACTATATGACGCGGCGCAGGTGGACGGCGCGGGCAGGCTGCGCCAAATGTGGCATGTTACGCTACCCTGCATTTTACCGACTATCATCACCCTGTTCATTTTGCGGCTGGGCACGGTGCTGACTGTGGGTTATGAAAAAATTATTCTGCTCACCAACGCCTATAACGCCGAAACATCGGAAGTGCTGTCCTACTATATCTACAAAAAAGGGATTGCCGGCGGCGAATACGGCTTGGCGACGGCGGCGGGGCTGTTCAATTCTGTGATCAACTGCGTATTCGTCGTGGTGGCTAACTTTATCAGCCGCCGTGTCAGCGAAACCAGTTTGTGGTAGGGGAGGTGCCAACATGCCAATCAAAAAAAGCAAACTGCGCTGGACTTTTGAAGTATGCAACACCGTTGTGCTGCTGCTGTTGGTCCTGTGCACCCTATACCCGTTGATTTACGTATTGTTCGCTTCGGTCAGTGAATCGGACGCGCTCACGCGCCACGGCGGCGAACTGCTGTTCCGCCCGCTGGGCTTCACATGGGATGCCTACCGTGCGGCGCTGCGTAACCCCAACATTCCGTCGGGCTATCTCAACACGCTGTTTATCGTGGTGTTTGGTATCGCCACCAGCATGGTGCTCACCGCAGTTGGAGCCTATTTCCTTTCGCGCAAAGGCCCGTTTTGGGTGCGTCCCGTGTCGCTGTTGATTTTGTTCACTATGTGGTTCAGCGGCGGGCTGATTCCCTTTTATTTGG
>CALLNG010000187.1 GCA_938005345.1 uncultured Clostridia bacterium | reverse complement strand
TTCGAGCCGTCCCGTTGATTGTTTGGCGGATTCTACGGTGCAACCCGTTTTCACATGGAGGAACGGACCCTGTGCCTTTAGGCCGGCAGGAAAGGAATGACATAGGGAAAAGATGAATTTGTTTGATTATATTAGTTGGTTTTTTGGATGGATTATTCAAGGAATCTATTTTGTGGTTGGCAACTATGGCGTGGCCATTATTGTGTTTACCATTCTGACCCGGCTGTTACTTTGGCCGCTGACGCTCAAACAGCAAAAAGGGATGGTCAAAATGCAGATTTTGCAGCCCAAGCTGACAGAACTGCAAGAGAAATATAAAGACAACAAGGAAAAGCAAAATGAAGAAATGATGAAGCTGTACCAAAAGTACCACATCAACCCCATGGCAAGCTGTTTGCCGCTTTTGATTCAGTTTCCGCTCATTTATTTTCTATATAAGGTGATTCGGGAACCCATGCGGTATATTTTGAGTATGCCGGTAGATCAAATTAACAGTTATATCAGCCAGTATACCGCGGCGGTGGGAACGGCGCCGGCCGCGGGAAGCGAACAGATTGTGGTGGCCAACCATTTTGGCCTGCTGGATTTTAATTTTTTGGGGTTAAACCTGTCCCAGTCGCCGCAGATTACGCAAATTAGCTGGTATTGGATTATTCCGCTGGTCGCAGCGGGTACGACATTTTTGGTTAGTAAACTGATGAATGTGGGGATGGAGAAAAAGCCGGAGCCGGAAGTGAAAAAATTGGAAAACCGGCCTGCCCGTCCGCCGCGTCCCGGTGAAAAGAAAGCCGGCAGCAGCGAGACGGCAACCCAGATGACCAAAACGATGACCTATTTTATGCCCATTATGACGCTGTTTTTCACGTTTTCACTGCCAAATGGAATCAGTGTCTACTGGATTGCGGGTAATGTGACGCAGTTGGTGCAGCAGTTTATTATGAACAAATTCCTCATGCCAAGGATGAAAGAAAGGGCGGAGATGGAAAATGAACTCAAAAGCGAGAAAAAGTATCGAGGTAAGCGCAAAAAGCGTTGAACAGGCTACAGAAGAGGCATTACGTGAGCTTGGCATTGCAAAGGAAGACGCGGAAATTGAAGTGTTGGACGAAGGTACGAAAGGATTTTTGGGGCTGGGCGCAAAAGACGCTGTGGTGCGTGTGAGCCAAAAAGCGCCGGACGCGGCGCAGCTTGCCGTGGAATTTTTGCGCGGCGTGACAAATGCGATGGGCCTAGATGTGGCGTTTGAGACAGAGGAGATGGAAGGCGCGCTGAAAATCGATATGTCGGGCGAAAAAATGGGGTTGTTGATTGGAAAACGCGGCGACACGCTGGACGCTTTGCAGTACTTAACGAGTTTGGCGGTCAACCGGCAGACGGAGGACTATGTAAAAATTAATTTGGATACAGAAAACTACCGGGCAAAACGCCAGGATGCGCTGGTAAAGCTGGCAAAAAAACTGGCAGGCACCGTGGTGCGCACGCAAAAGAATATTACGCTGGAACCCATGAGTCCTAACGAACGGCGTATCATTCATTCTACGCTGCAAAACAACCGCCAGGTGAAAACGTATAGCATTGGGGACGAGCCCAACCGCAAAGTGGTTATTGCGCTCAAATCATAAGAAACTGAGGTTTCCGGCTCCGGGCCGGAAACCTTTTTTTCATCAGAAAGGGGACACGTTCTATTCCGGAAAGAATTTGCTGTCCTCCTTGTGCGCTCCCCTTATTTCTATCACGAAAAAAACTATCGTCCCCCTCGTGTGGGCTCCCTGGCTGGCGGTTTGCTCTCGCAGCATTTGCCTGTAAGGCAAATATTCCGCCCCCGCAGGTGTTTTTTTCTGGGTACATGTCCCAGAAAAATGGTTTTACAAAAAGGGGGCCAATCCCTTGGAGCTCCAGAGGGGGATGGAACAAGGCAGAGGTTCTAAAAAAATCACGGAGAGTTGGAACATTACTGCCGCCCTTGTTATGAGAACAAGAAAGAGAGAATAGATATGGAAAAAGAATATACGCAAATTAATGCCGAAACCATCGATGCATGCGTCAAAGAGGGATGGGAATGGGGCCGTCCCATCAGCCATACCGTTTATGAAAAAGCACGGCAGGGTGACTGGTCTGTGCTGCTCACGCCGACCAAACCGGTGCCCAAGGACTGGTTTTGCCCCATGCAGGGTGCAAAGGTACTGGGTTTGGCGTCGGGCGGCGGACAGCAAATGCCGGTATTCGCGGCGTTGGGCGCTCAGTGTACCGTGCTGGACAATGCGCCGTCCCAGCTGGACAGTGAACGGATGGTGGCACAGCGGGAAGGCTATGGCATCACCATTTTGAAAGCGGATATGGCGAGGCCGCTGCCGCTGAGAGACAACCAATTTGACTTGATTTTTCATCCCGTATCCAACTGCTACGTGGAGGATGTGGAGCCCATTTGGCGGGAATGTTTCCGGGTGCTGAAACCCGGCGGTATTTTGCTGGCGGGCTGGGACAACGGCGTGAATTATGCATTTGGCGAGGAGGGCGACGCGTTTTGTTACCGCCTGCCCTACAACCCGCTCAAAAACCCTGCGTTGTATGAGGAATCGGTGCAAAACGGCTGGGGTATCCAGTTTTCCCACACCATAGAGGAGCAGCTAGGCGGCCAGCTGCGGGCGGGATTCGTGTTACAGGACATTTATCAAGACACCAACGGAGAAGGAAAATTGCAGGAATATGGGCTCCCCTGCTTTTATGCCTCCAAAGCAGTCAAGCCGCGGTAAACGCAGATATCCAAATGCGAACCGTGTAAATGTGTTGAAATTGGGTCTGGAACAAAAGGAGGAAACAGCGCATGAAGAAAAAAGGACTCGTGATAAGCTGCGGGATTATTAGCCTGTTATTTTTGCTGGGCGGCCTGTGGATGCGTTTGCAGGAAAACGCGCTGGTAAAACAGGTGCACGGCGTGAGCAGTACGCCGGATAGCGCGGATGGCCCCACTAGTGTGTTGTTGGTAGGAGAAGTGCTGGGTATTTCTTTTTCTGCCACCAAGCTGCTGGTGGTGGGAGGCTGTCTGGCGTTGCTGGCGGTGGCGATTTTTCTGATGGCCAACCGGAAACGGGATGAATCGGAACCGGAATAAGCAGATGAAAAAAGGCTGTGGAAACGGTTGTAACTATAGTATTAACAAAAAATACATAAGGAGGGGACAGGCATGCATGTTCGTTCAGCGGAGGAGCGGGATATCTCTGCCATTGAGGCGCTGTATCGGGAGATGAACCAAGTCATGGCGTCCTACCAGCCGGACGATTTTCTTCCGGTACCGCAGGCGCAGGAGTTTTTGCAGGAGTTGGTCAGCAAGCCGGAATTTGAAGTATTGCTGGCGGAGGATGGCGCGCAGGTGTGCGGTATGGCGGTACTTAAGGTAGCGCATACCCCGCCTTATACCATCTGTGTGCCACACCGCTTTGGCTATTTGATGGATTTGTGCGTAAAAAGCAGCTGCCGTGGAAAAGGCATCGGCAAGCAGCTGCTGGACGCGGCCAAGGGATGGATCCGGCAGCGGGGACTGGAGTATCTCGAATTGTCTGTGCTGGAGGAAAATAAGCGGGCGGCAGAGCTGTACCGGCGGGAAGGATTTCGCGATACCCTGCACCGGATGCGCTATACGCCGGAAGAAGAATCGTTGGAAGAATGAGGGCGGTTATGGAAAAGTATTGGATAACCCACAAACAGTTTTTTATGTTAAGGAAGAAAAACCGGAACGCAGTAGAGTAAAAAGCGAGTTAGGAGGGAAAAGAATGCACATTCGAACAGCAGGTCGGTAGGATATACCTGCTATCTAACAGTTATATTTGGATGTCAGCCAAGTTCTGTCAGACGTTCAGCCGGACAATTTTCTTCCTGCAAAGCCAGGGGAAGAATTCTCACAAAGTTATATTAGTACAAAAATATTGGATAAAGTGAAGGAATGGACGTGGCAGCGGGGATTGGAATATTTGGAGTTAACCGTGTTTGGAGCAAAATAAGTGCGCCGCGGCCTTGTACCGCCGGGAAGGGTTTTATAATACCCAGCATCCGCTATATGATAGAAAATAGGCAGTAACTTCGCCAGTAAGCAAAACTATCTACACAATAATAAGCGGCTGGGAAGAAAATGGCCAGGTTATGGCGAATCAGTTGGAATATTAATGATATTGACATAAAGTTTTTAATAAAAAAATAATAGAAACGGAGGGAAACATATGCAGGATGCGTCCATTATAGCGGCACTGGCAACACCGCCGGGACAAGGCGGCGTTGCTATCATCCGCGTCAGCGGCACGGGCGCAATTGAACTGGTGGCGGGGCTATTTCACGGCAAGGGGACGCTTGCAGACAAGCCCACGCACACCATTCATTTTGGCAAACTATGCGACGACAGCCGGGTGGTGGACGAGGTGTTGGTCAGCGTGATGCGCGGGCCGCATACCTTTACCGGCGAGGACGTGGCAGAAATCAATTGCCATGGTTCGGGCGCAGCGGTGCGGAAAATTTTGCAGCTGTTGCTGCGCAGCGGCGCGCGGCTAGCAGGCCGGGGAGAATTTACCAAACGCGCTTTTTTGAACGGGCGGATGGATTTGTCCCAGGCGGAGGCAGTATTGGATGTAATTCAGGCGGAAAGCGGCAGCGCCTTGCAGGTGGCAGTAAACCAGCTGGAAGGAAAACTGTCGGAGAAGATTCGTGCGATGCGGGACCGTTTGCTGCACCAATATGCCGCTGTGCAGGCGGAGGCGGATTTTCCGGAGGAAGGCGTCAGCGGCATGGAGGAGGATGTGATGCTGGCGGAATGCCAGCAGGTGCGCCAACAGCTTCGGGAGCTGCAGCGCAGCGCGCAGGTGGGGCGTTTGGTGAAACAGGGCGTACAAACAGTGCTGTGCGGCACGCCCAACGCAGGTAAATCCTCTTTGCTCAACGCCCTGCTCGGCGAAAACCGTGCAATTGTGACGGAGGTACCGGGCACGACGCGCGACTGCATTGAGGAATATTTGGAATTGGAAAACTGTACGCTGCGGCTGTTGGATACGGCAGGAATCCGTGATACCGCGGACCAGGTGGAGCAAATTGGCGTGGATCGTGCCCGCGCATCACTGGACGGGGCGGACTTGATTTTGTTTGTGGCGGATTGTTCCCGCCCGCCAAGTGCAGATGACCGGAGTCTTTGTTCCCAGCTTCAACAAAAGAAAACGCCGGTTTTGTTGGTGCTCAACAAACAGGACAAGACGCAGGGACAGGAGGCCGCTTACCAGGCGCTGCTGCCGAATGCGCCGTCTGTGGCGGTGTCCGCTAAAGAAAAGCAAGGCCTGGAGGATTTATCCTCTGCCATTTGCAAGCTATTTCATTTGGGTGATATCCGCGACGGACAGCAGGCGCTCATTACCAACTTGCGCCACAAAGAGGCGGTGCAGCGTGCCAGCGCCGCTGTGGACCAAGTGGTTCATACGCTGGAAATTGGCATGCCTGCGGATATGGTGTTTGTCGATTTGCAGGACGCCATTTCCGCGCTGGGAGAAGTGACGGGGGAAACCGTGCAGGATGAAGTGGTAGACCGAATTTTTTCAGAATTTTGCGTAGGGAAATAAGGGGGAATCACCATGGGATTGGGACCGTTGATTTTGGGAATCGAAACATCGTGTGACGAAACATCCGCGTCATTGTTGCGCGGACGGCACGCGCTGAGCAATGTCATTTCATCACAAATAGCCATTCATGAGGAATACGGCGGCGTGGTACCGGAAATTGCGTCCCGTAAACACATTGAGGCAATTGACTGGGTGGTACAGCAGGCACTGGAGGAGGCGGACGTGTCGCTATCCCAGGTGGACGCAGTTGCAGTAACCGCTGGGCCGGGTTTGGTAGGCGCGCTGCTAGTGGGCGTGAGCTATGCCAAAGCGCTGGCTTATGCGCTTGGCGTGCCGCTGGTGCCGGTGCACCATATTGAAGGGCATATTGCAGCGAACTATATCGCGCATCCCACGTTGCAGCCGCCGTTTGTGGCATTGGTTGCGTCGGGCGGGCACAGCCACATTGTTTATGCCAAAGGGGAAATGGAATTTGAAATTTTGGGACAAACCATAGATGATGCGGCAGGAGAAGCTTTTGATAAAGTAGCGCGGGTGCTGGGCCTGTCTTATCCGGGCGGCGTAAAAATTGACGCGCTGTCCAAACAGGGCAATCCCCATGCCTATCCGCTGCCCAAGGCCAAGGTGCCGGGATACAATTTTAGTTTCAGTGGCGTGAAGACAGCGGTAATTAACTTGATACATAATGCTGAACAAAGTGGCAAATCCATCCATCGAGCGGACATGGCAGCATCGTTTCAGGAATCAGTGGTGCAGGTACTGCGGGAACATACGGTGGCGGCTGCGAAGGAAAAGGGTGTGCAGCAAATTTGTTTGGCAGGCGGCGTATCAGCAAACAGCCGGTTGCGGGAGCTATTTGACGAGGAACGGGATTGTTTTCAAATTTATTATCCGCCGCTGGATCTTTGCACAGACAACGCGGCTATGATTGCCTGTGCGGGAAACATTTTGTTAAAACAAGGTGTTCGGGGATCACTGGATTTAAACGCATATCCATCGGTCAAGCTGGGTGAACGGATTGTGTAAGTTTTTTCTTTTCCAATGAAATGTTTCACGTGAAACAATGGCGGATAACCAACTGTTATCCGCTTTTTCTATGCCGCGAAAAAAATGTTTCACGTGAAACATTTTCCTTTCATTTTATCAAGAAGGCTATTGAAAAAATGGTGTAGTCATGCTATAATAGAAGAAAAGGAAACGTTTTCCAAACGGGGGGTTGTATGCGTGCAGCCTGCCAGGAAAGCGGTAAAAACGCATGGAGAGGGACAAACATGAGTAAAATAATTGCGATTGCAAACCAAAAGGGCGGCGTGGGAAAGACAACAACGGCAATCAACCTATCCGCCGCTTTGGGGGAGAAAGGAAAACGGGTACTGCTCGTGGATGCAGACCCGCAGGGCAACGCCACCAGCGGGCTGGGCGTGGAAAAGGAACAGTTTGAAAAGAGCACCTACCACATGATGATTGGCGAAGAGGACGCGCGCCAGTGCGTGCTGGAAACAGAATTTCGCGGCCTGTCCCTATGCCCGTCCGGAGAGGATTTGGGCGGCGCTGAGGTGGAACTGGTGTATCTGGAAAACCGGGAATTTCGCCTGCGCGATGCGCTGTTTCCAATTCGGCATGACTATGATTTTATTTTGATTGACTGTCCGCCATCACTGGGGCTCATTACGCTCAACTGTTTGATTGCCGCGGACAGCGTCCTCATTCCGCTGCAATGTGAATATTTTGCACTGGAGGGCGTGTCCCAGCTGATTGCCAATGTAAGGCGCATTAAAAAAAGTTTGAATCCCTCTATTGAAATTGAAGGCGTGCTGCTCACCATGCTGGACAGCCGCACCAATTTGGGTCTGCAAGTGGTGGAGGAAGTAAAGGAAGTGTTTCCGAGCAAAGTGTACCGCACCATCATTCCACGCAACGTACGCCTGAGCGAAGCACCGAGTTTTGGACAGCCCATTCACATTTATGACAAATATTCCAAAGGTGCGGAAAGCTATTTGGCATTGGCAGAGGAAGTGTTGCAGCAGAATGAAACAAAATAAAATTAGTGGAGAATCATTGCTCCCGGAAAGAAAAAGGAGACGAAACCCATGAAAAAAGGCGGGCTTGGAAAAAGTATCAAGGACGTGGGCCTGGGAATTGGTGCATTGATTCCCGAAACTGCACAAGACGATGCAGAAAAGGCAGTGCGCATGGTGCGCCTGTCGCAAATTGAGCCCAACCCCGATCAACCGCGGCATGTTTTTGATGCGGAAAAATTGGAAGCGCTGGCAGAGTCCATTCAGCAGCACGGACTGTTGCAGCCAATTGTGGTAAAAGAAAACGAAAATGGGTATTATACCATTATTGCGGGCGAACGCCGCTGGCGGGCGGCAAAAAAAGCGGGCCTCAAAGAGGTACCGGTGTTAGTCCGCAACTTTGATGATAAAACAGTTGCACAGGTATCCCTGGTGGAAAATTTGCAGCGGGAGGATCTCAATCCACTGGAAGAAGCACAGGGTTACCGCAAATTGATGGACGAATATAGGCTCACACAGGACGAGGTGAGCCGCGTGGTAGGTAAAAGCCGCGCCAACGTGGCCAATATGCTGCGTATTTTGAACTTGTCCGATGAAGTGCGGCGGTTGGTGGAACTGGGCGAACTGTCTGCGGGCCATGCCCGCGCGCTGCTGGGTATTACGGACGCGGCACAGCAGACGGAAGCCGCCATGCTGGTCATTGAAAAGGAATTGTCCGTGCGCCAGACAGAGCAGCTCGTCAAAGATTGGGACAAAAAGAAAGCAGACAAGCAAAAACCAAAGCAAAACTTGGCTGCATTAGAGCTGCAAGAAAGTTTAAGCCATAAACTAGGCACCAAAGTGCGTATTTCTGAAGGAAAACAAAAGGGAAAAATTGAAATTGAATTTTATGACCAGGACGGTCTGAATAAAATTGTGAATTTATTGAATCAATAGGAGGAAAAACCATATGCTGGACATCAAACGAATCCGTTCGGATTATGAACATATCCTGCAGGTTATGCAGGTGCGCGGAGAAAATGTGGGAGACATTGGCAAAGCGCTGGAACTGGACAAACGCAAACGGGAACTGCTTGGAGAAACAGAGGCTCTTAAAGCCAAACAAAACGAGGTCAGCCGCAAGATCCCCGCACTGAGAAAAGCGGGTGAGGACGTACAACCTGTGTTTGAGGAAATGCGCCAGATTTCCGACAAAAGCAAAGCATTGGACCAAAAAATCCGCGAGGTGGATGAGGAGCTGCGCATGTTGATGCTGTGTATTCCCAACATTCCGCACGAAAGCGTGCCGGTAGGCGAGACGGACGAGGACAACGTGGAGGTGCGCCGTTGGGGCACGCCGCGCGAATTTCCCTATGAACCCTTGGCCCATTGGGATATCGGCGAATCGCTGGATATTTTGGATTTTGCCCGCGGCGTCAAAACCTCCGGCGCACGGTTTTCCTTTTTCAAGGGACTGGGCGCGCGGCTGGAACGTGCGGTGCTGAATTTTTATATGGACAGCCACAGTGAAAACGGGTACACGGAAATCCTGCCGCCTTATCTGGTGCGCCGCGAGTCCATGGAAGGCACGGGCCAGCTGCCCAAATTTGAGGAGGACGCGTTCAAAACCGCTGGGGAGGAATACTTTTTGATTCCCACCGCCGAGGTACCCGTCACCAACATGCACCGGGAGGAAATTTTGGACGGCACCAAACTGCCGCTCAAATATTGCGCCTATTCCGCCTGTTTCCGCGAGGAAGCTGGCTCCGCCGGCCGCGATACCCGTGGGCTGATCCGCCAGCACCAGTTTGATAAGGTAGAATTGGTAAAATTTGTTAAACCGAAAACCTCCTATGAGGAACTAGAAAAATTAACCAACGACGCGGAAGGAATGCTGCAAAAGCTGGGCCTGCCCTACCGGGTGGTCAATATCTGCACTGGCGATTTGGGCTTTACCGCAGCGAAGAAATATGATTTGGAAGTGTGGATGCCGAGCTACGGACGGTATGTGGAAATTTCGTCCTGTTCCAACTTTGAAGATTTTCAGGCGCGCCGCGCCAACATCCGCTACAAAGACAGCCCCAAGGACAAAGCGCAGTTTGTGCACACCATCAACGGGTCCGGGCTGGCCATTGGGCGTACCGTTGCCGCGATTTTGGAAAACTACCAAAACCCGGATGGCAGCGTGACCATTCCGGAAGTGTTGGTTCCCTACATGCGGGTGGAGCGCATCGACAAACCACAGCGGTAAAAAAAACAAACATCCGGCGCGGTGTCCCCCCTAAAGGGTACCGCGCCGGATGTTTCTAGAAAGAGCGGCAGCGTGCCGTCCATGAAAAAGGAAGGCCGCTGCAAAAGGAGAAACCTATGACCAATCAAGAGATCAAAGCCATTGCCTTGCAGCAGTCTGCCTGGGAACTGCACTGCCAGCCGGAGGATTTCCTTGCAGACAGCAGCCGGGTTGTGGTATCCGCGCCGGATACGCGGGCGCGGGCCTATTTGCAGCTGCCGTTTGACTGCCAGCTGGTGTCCTATGGGTATGGGATTGTTGCGTCTGTGCGCCCGGAGCTGGTGGAGCCTGTGCGCGCCTATGTGGAAACCTATCCGGCGGTGCATTGCTTTGAAACGCCGCATTTACACGTGCTGGAGGAGACGGTTGCGGCCCATGGGCTGCGCATTTGTTTCATGGCGGAATATTTTTTGCCGGATGTGCAGCGTTTGTCGCCGCGTCCGTGCCCTTATGAACTGCGCGTGCTGGGGCCGGATGTGTTTGCGGGGCTGTATACAGAGGCGTGGAGCAACGCGCTATGCGAAAAACGCAAACACCTGGATGTGCTGGGCGTTGGGGCATTTGACGGGGAAACCCTGGCCGGGCTGGCAGCGTGTTCGGCGGACTGCGAGTCTATGTGGCAAATCGGGGTGGACGTCCTACCAAGCTACCGCCGCCAGGGAATCGCCTCCGCATGTACCAGCACGTTGGCAGCGGAAATTCTGGCGCGCGGCAAAGTCCCGTTTTATTGCGCGGCCTGGTCCAACATCAAATCTGTGCGAAACGCCATAGCAAGCGGATTTCGCCCGGCTTGGGTGGAAATGACGGCAAAAAGCAGGCAGCAGGTGGAGGACATGAACCGGCCGCGCGCCATGGATAACGAATAGCCGCCGGGAAAATAGAACGGCCGGACAGCGCCTTGCCATGCGGGGCGTTGCCGGTAGGCCCCGGGACGGGCAGAACAGGGCAAGCTAGCGCATGACAGTAAAACGGGCGGAATTGACAAGCGGCGTTGGTGGACTTTTTGCTGCAACGCTGGTATACTGAAGAAAAGGCCGCCGGGAGGATTGGCAGTCCCGCGCGAGAGAAAGGCCAGCAGGAGGGAACACTATGGGTTTGGGAAACAATTTGCTGCAAGCCCGCAAAAAATGCGGCTTGTCACAGGAGCAAGCAGCGGAACAGCTGGGCGTGAGCCGGCAGACCATTTCAAAATGGGAGCTGGATGAAACGCTTCCAGATATCCAGCAGGCAAAAAAAATGGCAGAGCTGTACCATGTGACGCTGGATGAATTGACGGAATTTGACGGGCAGTTGCGGGAAATCCAGGACATGATTCAAAAGACAAGCGAAGAGACCATTCAAAAAATCGACTGGACCAAGCTGTGGGCGGAGCAATATCCGGTTTTGGCATCCTACCCGCAGGAGGTGGACACACAGCCCTATGCCGCCGCGCTGGAGAAGTTGCTGGCAAAGCTGCAGCGGGATCAGGGATATAGCGGCGAGGACGCTTTTTTGGTACTCAAAGACATCCTCGCACAGCTGTATAACGGCAAACAACAGAAGCAGCAATAGAAAATGCCTGCCGGATGTTCCGGCAGGCATTTTGATAGCATTTTAATAATCGGCAGATTGCACCAACGCGGCCCAGACACCAACGCATTGGTGCACGGCCAAGCATCGCAGTTAGCATACAAACAGCGCCCCATTTACTGCGGGACAGGGACGCTGTCGTTTGGTACTATAATATATAGAATGCGTATTATAGGGTAAGACCCATTTCATTGTTTTTCAAAGTAAATCCAATCCTGGTATATAAAGGAATTGCTTTTTTTTCAGCAGAGGCAAACACTTTCTGGATTCCTTTTTCTTTAGCGCATTCTAATAAATAAAGTAATAATTCTTGCATGTAGCCATGACCTCTATAGTTGGGGAGAGTATATACAGAAAATAATGTGGCACATTTTCCACAGATATTTACTTCATCAGGCATTACGTCATATATACAAAGCATTGCTTTAGCGACAATTTGCCCGTCATTTTCAAAAAGGGCACAAAGACAGCTTCCATCGTTAAGGTGATTGTTTAAATAGTCATAGATAGCGCTGGGAAGCTGTTCAGGAAGATTTCCTGCAACCTCTTCCAGCATTTTAAGCCGGAGTTCCAGTATAACGTTAAGATCTTCTATTGTAGCAATACGTAACGGCATGTTTTCCCTCCTCATGAGAAATAAATTTCTAACAGGCCACTGCCTTTTTGTCCGGAAAAATTTGATTTCCACTTTTTGGGCGGGCAGAAATGCATCTGCCTGGGCGCGTTTTTTGCCGCACCCACCCGCTATACCACCATGAGCAGCGTCCCGGCCCCAATTAAGATGCAGCCGAGAATGGATTTCACCGACACGGTTTCATGCAGAAATATAAAGGCTAAAACCAGTGTAATCACCACACTCAGTTTGTCAATGGGAACCACCTTGGATGCGTCCGCCATTTGGAGCGCCTTGTAATAACACAGCCACGACGCGCCGGTGGCAAGGCCGGACAAAATCAAAAAAAGCCAGCTGCGCTTACCGATTTGCGTAATCCCGCCCTGCGTATTGGTGAGAAACACCATCACCCAAGATAGGGCCAACACAACGCAGGTTCGAATGGCGGTCGCCAGGTTGGAATTGACGCCTTCGATACCAATTTTTGCCAAAATTGAGGTGAGCGCTGCAAAAACAGAGGATGCCAGCGCAAATACAAACCACATATTAATCCCTCCTATGTAGGGTAGCCGCCCGTCAATCCAGAAAAATCTTTCGGAAAAAATTTTGGTTTTTCATGTCGATTCCCCACTTTTCTATTGTATGAAATGCTGCACCGCAAACGGGGGGCGGAGCGCCCTTGCCAGTAACGAACCTCCAGCGGGCAAAGGCGCTACCGCACATATGTATAGTGTACCCTCAATATGCCACGGTATGCATCCGCCGCGGCGCGGTATGGATGCTTTGCTGCAGGCTTATACGCTATGCCAGGGCCCGCGGCCATTAGCCGCGGTAATCCGGGCGGACAAACGGCGGCGCGATGGCACGGTCCACAAGCAACCCATATTTTTGCGGATGCCGGTAGGCGTTGCCATGCACCTCCGATTCACGGTAACGCCGTAGCAAGTCCAAATCCAGCTTGGCGAGATAAATCCCCTCTTCGCCGCCCGCTTGCAGCAGGCAGGTGTCGCGCGAGCCCTCCGCATCCGGCAGATAGGCCACGCCGTCAAACACGCTGGAGCCGCCGTTGCAGTCCGGCACAGATTGCGGATAGTTGCAGGTGGCAACCGCGAGCATGTTTTCAAACGCCCGGGCACGCAGTTGGGACAGGCGGTTGCGTTCCATGGGACAGGCGTTGGGTACCAAAACCAGCTCTGCGCCCTGCAGCATGAGGATACGCGCGCTTTCGGGAAATTCCCGGTCAAAGCAAATCATGGCGCCCACCTGTACGGTGCCGCAGGCCGTGTCCAGTGGTGTGACACAAAACCCGTCCCCCGGCGTGAGATGGCGCTCCACATCAAAATCGCAGGTGTGCACCTTGGCATAGGTCAATTGCCGCCGCCCAAAGCGGTCAAATAACACAAGCGTGTTGCGGGGGCCGCCCGCGTGCGTTTCCAGCAGCGTGATACCAATCGCCATTTCCAGTTCGCTGGCAAGGCGGCCAAACGCCTGGACAAAACCGCTTCCGGCGTCAATGGCTTCTGCAGTCCATTCGTCCAGCGGCCGGCCGTAAATGCGGTAGCCATTGCTCCACATTTCGGGAAACAGGGCAATGTCCGCGCCCTGGTCTTTTGCCTTTTGGCAGGCCTCCAGCCCCTTGGCAAGGTTTTCCTCCAAACTGCTGCACGGGGCGATTTGCAGCAGCGCAATGGTCAACAAATTCATAGCTGTCCCTCATTTCGTTTCGTTACGATCCTCCACGCGGTCCGTTTTGCGCCCGCTCTGCCTACTGTGCCGCATTTTTGCGCTGTGCTGGCGCATGACCGCCGCCCGCGCAGGATTCCTGTTTTTAGTATACCAGATTCCGTGTGCCATAGCAATACATTTCTTTGGGGTTTGTTTGGAGTACGCTGCCAAACATCTGCCCGCCGAAGGGTGGCCCGTCCGCTGGACAGCAGCCCGCGCATCCCGGTTTTGGTATACGAAAAGCCCGCGGCACTGTTGCACCGCGGGCTTAATTTCGCCAGTCTTAGGCTTTGCCCTGTTTTTCCTGGCTGCGGTTGAATCTCTGTCTGAATTTCTCAACACGTCCGCCAGTGTCCACCAGTTTCTGTTTACCAGTAAAGAACGGGTGGCATTTAGAACAAATTTCCACATTGATATCCTGTTTGGTAGAACCGGTCTCAATCACGTTGCCGCATGCGCAGCGAATCGTCGCCGGACCATAGTTCGGATGGATTCCTTCTTTCATTGCTTTTCACCTCACTTACCTTGTGACGGGAGAGCTGTTCCCCCATCTGCTTGTGGTATGAAAACCGATGGGCGCACGGTTGCAAGCCCATCTCAGTTTAGTACGAATACACCTATTGTACCATAATTCACAAGGTTTGTCAAGAGCAGCGCGCCATTTTTCTTGTTTTGCCCGTTTACAATGTTGGGGGAATGTGGTATAATAAACACAAAGCGTTCTTATTCTGCCGCGCAAAAACCGTTGCGGTCATGCGCAGACGGGGCGGCAAAAAGCGAAAAATGACTGGGGCATGGGCCCCGCGGAGGAAGAAAGACCTATGCAGGAGAATATCAGAAATTTTTGTATCATCGCCCATATTGACCATGGCAAGTCCACGCTGGCCGACCGGATGCTGGAGCTGACGGGTGAGGTGACGGAACGGGAGATGGAGGAACAGCTGCTGGATAACATGGATCTGGAACGGGAGCGCGGCATCACCATCAAAGCGCGCGCGGTCCAGATGATTTACCGTGCGGACGACGGCAAGGATTATACCTTGAATTTGATTGACACGCCGGGGCATGTGGACTTTACCTATGAAGTGTCCCGTTCGCTGGCAGCGTGCGAAGGCGCAGTGCTGGTGGTGGATGCGGCGCAGGGCATTGAAGCGCAGACGCTGGCCAACACCTACCTTGCCATTGAGCATGATTTGGAGATTCTGCCCGTGATTAACAAAATCGATTTGCCCAGCGCGCGGCCTGATTTTGTCAAGGATGAGATTGAAAACGAGATTGGCATTCCCGCGCAGGACGCGCCGCTCATTTCCGCCAAAACAGGCGTGAACATCCGTGCGGTGCTGGAAGACGTGGTGAAAAACGTGCCGCCGCCGCAGGGGGATGCAGATGCACCGCTGCAATGCCTGATTTTTGATTCCTATTATGACAGCTACAAAGGCGTCATTGTGTATGTCCGCGTGATGGAGGGCACGGTGCGCACGGGTACGCGTATCCGCATGATGGCGAGCGGCGCGGAATTCGACGTGGTGGAAGTGGGGCATTTGATGCCCTTTGGCATGAAGCAGACCGCACAGCTGTCCGCCGGGGATGTGGGCTACATTGCCGCCAGCATCAAAAATGTGCGGGACACGGCGGTGGGCGACACGGTAACGGACGCTGCGCGCCCGGCCGCGCAGCCGCTCGCGGGCTACCGCAAGGCTGTGCCCATGGTGTTTTCCGGTATCTATCCCGCCGATGGTGCAAAATACCAGGATTTGCGCGATGCGCTGGAAAAATTGCAGCTCAACGACGCATCGCTGACCTTTGAACCGGAAACGTCCATTGCGCTGGGATTCGGGTTCCGGTGCGGCTTTTTGGGGCTGCTGCACATGGAAATCATCCAGGAACGCCTGGAGCGGGAATACAATTTGGATTTGGTCACTACCGCGCCCAGCGTGGTGTATAAACTTATTTTGACCAACGGCGAGGAAATGTGGCTGGACAACCCCA
>CALLNG010000186.1 GCA_938005345.1 uncultured Clostridia bacterium | reverse complement strand
AAAAAGAAGATATCCAAAGTAGTCAACAAGAGACGGACAGCTCTCCCACTATCGTGTGCCTATGAATATTTAGCAACTGGACACCTTCCCTATTATGGGCCTGAAGTAAACCTCCAAGTAATACGGGAGATTGATTATTTTCTTTCTCGTTATCATTTAGAGCCGCAGGTCTATATTGCTTATGATCGAATGGCCTTTTATGACCGCCTCTCGCCAGATTTACGGATTTCTTTTGATTCCAATATCCGTACGCGCCGTTATGATTTTTGTTTAGAACACGAGGGCAATGCGACGCCATTGATTCCGGAGGATATACTCCTTATGGAAGTAAAAGCAGAACAGTCTATCCCCTGTTGGTTATCACATCTTTTGAGCGAGTTAAAAATTTATCGCACCAGCTTTTCTAAATATGGGACAGAATATCAACAGTTCCTACAGCAATCATCTAAAAAGGAGGGGTTTTCATGCTCGATTTCTTATTTCAAACATCTTCGGATGCGGCACTTACCGTTAGCGGCGCCCTCATTACATTAGTAGCAGCCTTTATCATGGGGCTTGTCATTAGCGGCACCTATATGCTAACTTTTAGAAAAGGCGCCTACTCCCAAAGTTTTATCTTAACACTTATTATGATTCCTGCCATCATTGCCATCATTATTTTATTGGTTGGCAGTAATGTCGCGCGTGCCTTTAGCCTTGCTGGAGCCTTTTCTATTGTCCGTTTCCGGAGCGCTCCCGGCGATCCCAAAGATATCACATATATCTTTTTCGCCATGGCTGCTGGCCTTGCCTGTGGTGTAGGGCTCATTGGATACGCGCTTTTATTTACAGTTTTACTTTGCCTATGTATCTATCTGCTTAATCTATTTCACTTTGGCACATGCAAATCTCAAAATAATCTATTAAAGATTACCATTCCGGAAAATCTTAACTATCAAGATGCATTTCAAGATGTTTTAAACCAATATACCACACATTATACCTTGCAAAAAGTGAAAACCATTGACCTAGGCTCGTACTATGAACTCGTTTACAGCATCGGACTAAAAAAAGAAGCCGATCAAAAAGAATTTATGGATTTTATCCGTTGCCGCAATGGAAACTTAAATGTGACATTGCTTTTGGACAGTACAGATGGATTTCATGGAGAATTTTAGCTCTTGCTATGTAACATAAGGGGGATAATAAAAATGCAGAAGCCTGAGCTTCTGCATTTTTATTGCATAATTGGTAATTTTTGAAGGCTATCGTTCTCGGTGTATTTTTTAACAAATCACTTGTAGAAAATATTCAAATTTTAATACGCGGATTTCGCAGGCGTTCATGTTCTTCCAGGGCAAAGCGGTCAGTCATGCACGATATATAGTCGCAAATTATTCGCTGTGGACAACTCTGATATCCACTGTAACCTTTCTCCTGTTCAATATGATTGATTTTATCCAATTCTTCCGGCGGAAGTAAAGTTGGCTGTTCCATAAAAGATTCAAATAAATCCTGCGCCACCTGCTTCGCCTTCCGATCCATAATTTGAATGGTATTGAGAGCATATACGTTGTGATAGACCAACTTTTTTAATCTGTGAAATAATACTTGATCCTCCGGCTTCATTGCTGCCAGAACCACTTGTTCTCCAGCCAGGCGCCGGATATCCCGCAATGTTTCCACCTGATATGTCGTCAAATTTTCCGCCGTTTGCTGGGTCATACTCATCACGAATTTATGCAGCAAATTATCAATAAAAAAGGTGTCATCATATGGTGACATTTCTATTTTTTGTCCAGGTACAAGTTCTTCAATTATTTCCCGCATTTCTTTCACGCCAACTGCAAAATCCCGGTTGCTACTAATGGCCTTTTCCACAAGGCCTGACTGAATCCCATCTTGTAAATCATGGCAAATATAGGCAGCTGTATCAACGAGTGCCACGATCTGGCCTTCTAAAAAACCACATGGCTGCTCTGGCTGCAAGTCTTGGTAAATTCCGCTTCGGTCCCCATTATGTTTTAGAATTCCTTCCCGTACTTCTGCCGTTAAATTCAGGCCTTGATAGGTATTGCCACGCCGCTCAATGAAATCTACAACCCGGACGCTCTGTTCATTGTGATAAAATGAGCCACATCCTTCTCTCTGCAGCACGGCACAAAGATACCGTTCTACCGCGTGTCCAAACGGTGTATGCCCCAAATCATGCCCCAGTGCAATAGCTTCTGCCAGATCTTCATTCAGCGCTAAGGAACGGCAGATACCCCGCGCTAGCTGTGCTACTTCCAGCGTGTGAGTCAAACGAGTGCGGAAATGATCCCCCTCATGATTGACAAACACCTGCGTTTTGTACATCAGCCTCTGAAACGCTTTGGAGTGAATAATACGGTCTCTGTCACGCTGGAAATCGCTCCTATTTTCTTCATCCCGTATTGCTTCAGCATAGTCGCGGCTTCTCTCGCGCATTCCTTGTACCGCAAAAGGCGCTAAAATACCGGCATAAACTTGTTCAATTTCCTCTTTTCTCCGCGGAAATGCCCGTTCTAGTATCCAAGACAATCTTGTTCCTCCCTCATCCGTTTTCCCGTATTCTTTTTAAAATTTGTACAAGGTATGGTTTTGACCAGACAAAACGCATCAACGGTACTCCTAGTACCGTAACCACCCCGAATTCCCCCAATGCT
>CALLNG010000185.1 GCA_938005345.1 uncultured Clostridia bacterium | reverse complement strand
CCAGTGCAGAAAAAGCAATTCCAGTATTGCCGCTCGTTGCCTCTGCTATGTGGTCCCCCGGCTGAAGCTGTCCCGCTTCATATGCTTTTTTCAAAATATGAAATGCCACCCGGTCTTTGATGCTTCCTGTCAAATTATAATATTCCGCCTTTGCAAATAATTTTCTTTCCTTTTGCCGGAAGCGGTAATGAATTTCTAGCAGCGGCGTATGTGCGACCATCGCCTGAATATGGTCAAATTTTTTTAATTGCTCCATGTGGTCATCCCTCTATTTCTCAAAAAATTTTATTGATGAAAACACAAATTTTTCTATTTCTCATTACATTTCATTGTCTATCAAACTTTTTCACCTATTATTTGTTAGTTGCTTTCTATTAAAACAATTTTTTCCTCCAGCTTACTTGCCTGATGAAAATATAGTTTCATCGTATCTTTTTTCACCCATATGGAAGTCCTGTAATAGACGGTTCCATCTTGCTCACGGGTCATATAATGGACAATCCAGCTATTATTATCTATATTCATACAAGTAAATTGATAGATTATGATATCCCGGTCTGTTTTGCACTGCAATAAACTTTGAATGGTTTTTTGTTTATCAAACAGCTTTCCAGATTTTCCACACTCCACAAAATCGGTATGTATCATATTTTCCAGCCAATTCCTATTAGAAATATAGGAATACTGAAACAGCTTTTTTTCTAAATTTAATAACAGTTGCTTCATACATCCTCCTGTTCCACTCTCTATCCATCATATGAACAAGGTCGGCTCTTGTTTCCTTTCCAGATGCAAGTTACACAGAAACAGACCCCATATAGAGTTTTCTATATGGAGTCTGGATATATTTGCCTTATTTGAAATCGAAACTCAGCCATGCACGAATTACATTTCCAATCGCCTGGAAAAAGGTTATTTTATTGGTGCCTTCCGCCGCTTTCAAATCGACTGTTTCTACGACCTCATCACCAGCTTTTAAAATTAGTTCGCCCAGCTTTGTCCCATTTTCTACAGGCGCTGCCACTTTTTCTTCTAAAACAACTTCTTGTTTGATTTTATCAGAGTATGTTTTAGGAATTACAACTGTCACATCCTGGTCTACAATCGCCTTTTCGGTTTCTTTTGCTCCCTTTTCCACAGGAACTTCTCCAAACTCTTCTCCCGCTTTGAGTGCCGGATAGACTTCAAAATTGTCGTAACCATACTCCAGCAACTCCTGTGCTTCTTCAAACCGCGTATTTGCATCGGGTGCATTCATAATAACTGCAATAAGCTGCATTCCATCTTTATTAGCTGTCGCTGAAATGCAATAGCCCGCATTATCCGTCGTACCAGTTTTAAGCCCTGTTGTATACTGATAACTCTTCAAAAGTTTATTGGTATTCGCCAACATTGTACGTCCTCCGCGCAATGTATCGGACCAGATACCCGTGTATTCCAACAACTGGGGAAACCGGTTCAAAATCGCACGGGACAAAATGGCAATATCGCGCGCGGAGGAATGATGTCCATCAACATCCATTCCACTTGCATTGACATAGTTTGTATTAGTCATACCAAGTTCCTGCGCTTTTGCGTTCATACGGCTGGCAAACTCGCTTTCGCTTCCCGCGATTTTTTCCGCCAGAGCAACAGCCGCATCATTTCCACTATTGACACAAATCCCTTTGATGATATCATCCACCGTCATTTTTTCGCCAATTTCC
>CALLNG010000184.1 GCA_938005345.1 uncultured Clostridia bacterium | reverse complement strand
GGGAAGGCCAGTTCCTGCACGCATGGATGTCACTACAACGGAAGATTTTTTAGATGAAATTGCCAAGTTCATGCAGGAAACGCCTCATGATACAATAGAACAGTATCCTATTCAATTGGAACAGGAGCTGCAAAAAGCCATTATGGATAAAGATGCGCCAAATGCCAAGAAAATTCTAAACCAGTTGCTTGGGCATATCTTTTTTGAAACTGGCAGCAATTTGAAAAAAATCAAAGTCCGTGTTTTGGAGTTAATTGTCATGCTTTCCCGCGCTGCAATTGAGGGCGGTGCCGATATGGACCAAATGTTTGCTTTAAACCTGCACAATGTTGAACAGGTGGAACAAATGGACAGCATTGAACAGCTCAGCGTTTGGCTCACCAATGTCATGAACCGGTACATCAGTTATGTTTTTGAATTTACTAACATTAAGCATGTGGATATGATTTTCAAAACAATCAGCTATATTAAGGAACATTACCGGCAAAAGTTGTCTTTAGAATCCATCGCAAACTATGTGTATTTAAGTAAATCCTATTTAAGTAAAATATTTAAAGAGGAAACGGGTATGAGTATCACAAATTATATCAATCAAGTGCGGGTGGAAAAAAGCAAACTATTTCTCACAGACCGGTCCTATAGCTTAGTTGATATTGCTAACGCAGTAGGCTTTGACGATCAAAGTTATTATACAAAAGTATTTAAGTCTATTACCGGTGTTTCTCCGGGAAAATACCGGGAAACGCACGGAAAAAAATAATATTAGTTCAATATTTTATAAATTAAGGAGAGACTACCATGAATATTTTGCAGGAAATCAGCACACTGCTTCAACAGGGAAGAGCACCAAAGGTAAAAGAATTGGTTGCCCAGGCTATTGAGGAAGGTTTATCCCCGAAAGAGATTTTGGAAGATGGCCTTCTGGCTGGGATGAGTATCGTCGGCGAAAAATTCAAAAACAACGAGGTATTTGTGCCGGAAGTTTTGATTGCTGCCCGCGCGATGAACGCTGGTACAGAGGTGCTCAAACCGTATCTTGCTACGGCTGGCGTTGAAACCAAAGGAACAGCTGTCATTGGAACGGTTAAAGGCGATTTGCACGATATTGGGAAAAATCTTGTTAAGATGATGCTGGAAGGAAAGGGGTTAAAAGTCATTGATTTGGGCGTAGATGTTTCTGCGGACACCTTTGTGCAACAAGCGATTGAAAATGATGCGCAGATTATCTGCTGCTCCGCACTGTTGACCACTACCATGGGAGAAATGAAATCTGTGGTTGACTCAGTAAAGAGCTCCGGTCTAAGCGACAAGGTTAAAGTCATGATCGGCGGCGCGCCTGTGACTCAGAATTTCTGCGATTCCATTGGAGCAGACTGTTATACTGCTGATGCAGCTTCTGCCGCTGACGCTGCGTTGGAGCTTTGCACAGCTACAGCTTGCTAATTAAAAGTAAAAGCAAACATTCCCGGTTGCTCACTGTAATGCAACCGGGAATTATTTTATCACAATATATGGTTATGGCAGACTATATCTTAGCCAATATTGAATTCATCTACTACACGGTACCACTAGAAATATATAAATTTTTATGAATCTTTTTTGCAGATGGGCAAAATGCGGTAGGCCTCTTGAGATACCATTTCTCCAAATTGAAATGGAATTGGCCGTGCAAAAATCGGACCGTCAGAAACAAAACTATGGTATTCGCCATTTTCCCCACAAATATCAGCACCCTCCCGCGCAATTTCTTGCAATGTTTCTTCCGATAAAACCTTGCCTAAATGTTTTGCACTCAGCCGCGCCGAATCTACTACTGTAATATTGGCTGTAAAGCCTTCCGCAATAAATTCCTGCACCAGACTTTCCCGCGGTTCCTGCCATAGTGGAAAATAAGGATCCAACCCCACTTCCCGGCAAAGGTCACTTCCCCATTTCAAATGTCCTTCAATATCGATATCACCAAAGACGCACACCTGTGCGCCGTTTTCTTTCTGCTTCATCAATTCCTGTTTGAAATTTTCCGTATAGTCCCTGTCAGAAGTCCTAACCAGTCTTACCGGAATTTGCAGCGACTCGGCAACTTCCTGTAATACTGCTTCCGGTACACCGTGAAACCATGACCGTCCCATATCGGTGTTATAGGTAATGACCAACGCCAAAGGCCGCATCCCCTGTTTTATGGCGCGCTGCAACGCCAAAATACTATCTTTGCCCCCGCTATAGGAAGCAACAAACGTTTTATTTGTGAAGTTCATGCTTGCCCTCCTGCCAATTTCAAAATTTGGCTCAAATCAAGACTTTCCCGCATAACATCCGCTAATTTGTTAAATTGGATGTCCAAATACTCCCGGTAGCTCATTTGTCCGCCAAGTTTTTTCTTGATCCCTGTTTCTGTTTTGAGTCTTCCGCCTTCCGCCAGAGAATCTTCATCTTCTATGTCTATTTGGGCATACGGCACAATACCAATGACCGGAATACGTGTTAACTTTTCTAAAATGTCCACACCCGATTGGAAGTATTTCTTTTGGCCGCAAAATTTATTTACGATCATTCCCTTAATTAACTCCCTCTCTTCTTCCTCCAACAGCATAACCGTTCCATACACCGATGCAAATATCCCGCCCCGGCTGATATCGGCCGTTAACATCACTGGGCAGTTCGCTTTTTTTGCAAATCCCATATTCACTACATCATTTTCCTTTAGATTCAATTCCACCGGACTGCCCGCTCCCTCTACGATTACGAAATCGTGCTGCTGTAGCAGCCGTTGGTATGCGGCAAATATTTCATCTGCCAGCCGCCGTTTTAGTGCGTTGTATTCAAAATCTTTTAGATAACCAACAGAACCGCCGTTGATAATGACCTCTGCGCCAGAAACCGTTTGGGGCTTGAGCAAAACTGGGTTCATATCCACAGCGGGCTCCAAACCGCAGGCAAAGGCTGCAATCGCCTGTGACTTTGCCATTTGCTTTCCGTCGGGGAATAGATAGGCGTTGGAAGACATGTTCTGCGCCTTAAACGGTGCAACCGAATATCCTTCTTGCCGCAACAGCCGGCAAAGCCCCGTAACTAATGTGGACTTACCCGCTCCAGACGCCGTGCCTTGGATCATGATAGCTTGTCCCATATTTTTAATGCCTCCCGCATATAATTTCCAACATCCATTCGGTAGACACGCCGAAGAATGTCAGATTGCAAAACCTGCTGCACCGGACCATCCGCCTCAATTTTCCCATCATGGATGAGCAGTATGCGCTCTGATAACCGCACTGCAAGATTGATATCATGCAGCACGCCAATTACGGTTTTTTGATTTTCTGTTGCCCATTTTTTTAAAAAATCTATCAATTCAATTTGATAGTACAAATCCAGATGATTCGTCGGCTCATCCAGCAAGATAATTTCCGGATCCTGGACTAATGTCTTAGCCAACAATGCGCGCTGCAATTGTCCGCCGGATAATGCCATGATACTTTGCTTCCGAATATCCCAAAGTCCTGTTGCTTTTAATACAGCAACAACCGCCTCCTCATCTTCCGGCGCAACTTCGGAAAACATCCGCCGTTTC
>CALLNG010000183.1 GCA_938005345.1 uncultured Clostridia bacterium | reverse complement strand
AACTCCCATACTGGGATCTTTAGATGAACTACTGGACAGGATCGCAGAGGTAGATATCCGCCGTGCCATCAGGATCGGCGCCTGCAATATGTATCATATGTGTGCACACAATCTGGTGCATGAGAAAAGTGCGGATATTTTAAAAGGAATCTTTAAAGCCTCTACCTTTACCCTGCAGGCAATTGCTTTTTTCAAAACCGATCGATATGAAAAGAAAAAGATAGATCTCCTTGGTCTGCTGCAGGGCAAAGATCTGCTCGTATTAAAAGCCGGTATGGAATTAAAGGAAAAGGCAATGCTTTCTGCTGAGGAATTGAACCGATATTCCGAATTGTTGCTCGGCTGGGCATCTGAATGGATTTGTGAGGTGTAGTATGGCTAAATTAGAACAAACAATTCATGGGGATTTTGATCAAATGCTTAGGAAAATAGAAGATGGAATATTAAACGGAAGCATGTCCGCGACTTGGAAGATTCCAGTGATTTTCAAAGCGGCAGCGCGCGGTGCAGTGTCCGTATTTTTGAGCGTTACAGCTGGTCCGGCTCCAACCGCGTGAGCCTTAATGTAACGTTGTTTCAAGATGATACCGACTCTATCCATCTTTCGGCAATTACGGCAGGCGGGAGCCAAGCGGTACTTTTTAAACTCAACACATTTGGAGAGGAAGCGTTTCTTGATAAACTAAGAGAACTGCTGTAATGCGAGCATCCCAGGATATGTTTACAACTGCACTAAAGAGTTTTGAAGAACTGCTTTCACGCGTCGAAAACGGAGAATCCATCCGCGTTTGGACAAGTGATGTACCGGATGATGCCTGTGGTCTTTGCTGGATGATGGAACAGCTTAAGCACATCGGCTTTGAGCATTTGGATATTACTTGTGTGAAGCTTCCTGAGTTCCATGTGATGTCTGACAATACAGTGGTTACGTACTCCGGCTGGGGCGAAGTAGCCCCTCACCAGTGGGACACTTAGCTCTCCTTGGGCAAAAACTCCCGGCTGATTACATGAATGGATTATCTTTACGCTGGCAACAGCTAAAAAAGGAGAACGCACCATTACGAGCTGTAGTCAACCGAAGGCTTGTAAGTGTGCCGGAATCATTCTATGACTCTTTTATCCTTCAGGAACTGGGTGCCGAAGAGTATGAGTTTATGGAAGCAAGAGTGATCGGAAAAGTATTGGGCAAGTATTCCCTGGGTATAAGCGATAGCCTGGTTGCAATTAGAATCGAGCAGTTTATAAAAGACGGTATGCTTAAGGCTGTTACGCATGCAGGAGAAAAAGATCCGGTTTACCATCGAATACTAAGAAAATGCCATTAGTAAAGTTTTTTTTACAGAAGATTTCCGTCAAATATCTTGAGACAGCTTGTTTAACAGGTGGATTTATGGTAGAATATTTAGGCGTAAATATATTTAAATAATAAGGAGGAAAAAATATGTACATGAAAAAAAGAATAATTTCGCTTATACTGTGCGGATTAATGCTTGTAAATGTGCCCGCAGTATTTGCACAAGGCGAAGATACAACTGTAGGTGAGAATACCGTACAGTTTCAAGGTGAGGAATTTAACCGTTCCGAATTGTCGCAGGAAACACTGGAATGGCTTGATTGGTACAACAGTCTTTCCGAGGAGGAGCAGTTAAGTGTCAGCTCTGTACCGGCGCAGCTGTGGGATGGTACTACGCCGACAGTCACAGATGCGGCAGCGGATGAAGACGCGACAAGAGGAGAAGTCGCTGCAATGCTTCTGCAGGCAGCAGATGACTACAATCCCGGTGTAGAAAAAAC
The DNA here is from genome assembly GCA_938005345.1 of uncultured Clostridia bacterium. Taxonomy (GTDB): domain Bacteria; phylum Bacillota; class Clostridia; order RUG12999; family RUG12999; genus JAAWTG01. The sequence continues at coordinate 10,533 of CALLNG010000183.1, read as the reverse complement.
AGATATTATAAAAGGATATGAAGACGGACAGCTTCATGAGGAGTGGAATGTTACCCGTGCCGAGGCGCTGGTTATGCTCAAACGGGCTTTTGGTGAGCTGCCGGAGCCAACCGGGCACAATGCAAGAGTGGCTATCCCGGCCGAAAACTTTACTGACATTCCGGAGTGGGCCCAGATAGAGCTTGCCGATGTGTTTGATGCAGGGATTGTTGCAGGAACGGCGGAGGGTATCTTCTCCCCTGACGAAAATGTAACGACCGGGCAGATGGAACTTTTCATTGAGCGCGTGTATTCACTTTTTGGAACCAATCTGAAAGACGATTTTTATGCCACTGTGAACAAGGATACGCTCAACAATTTGCAGATTCAGCCCGGACGTGTCATCAGCGGTTCCTTATATGACCTGCAGGATCAGAGCACAGAAGCGGTTGACGCTATTATTCAGGAGATTATCGGCGGGACCTATGAAAAGGGTACAAAAGAACAGAAGATTGCCGATTTTTATAAAAACGTAGCAGATATGGAGTCGAGAAATAAAATCGGGATTGCGCCACTCACACCATATCTGGAACTGATTGATACTGCCGAGACCATAGATGACCTGATTGAAATCCAGAGCAAATTGGTCGATGAACTATATATCTATCAGTTTATGGGCTTCGGCCTTACCATCGACATGAAGGACAGCACAAAATACACGCTGGTCTTTTCACCGATTGCTATCAACCTGCCGAAGGATACATACCAGAACGGCACCGAGCAGCAGATAGACAGCTATCTGAAATATATGAAAACGCTGTTTATCTTGAGCGGTGAGGCAGAAGGAAATGCTGAAGCAATGGCAAACGCATGCTTTGAGATGGAAAAGAAATTGTCCGCATCTATGATGAATACCGAAGATTCGGGTAATGTGGACAAAATCTATAATGTATTTACCATGCAGGAGATCCGTGACATGTTCCCGAATGTGGATATGGATGCGGTATTTGCCGATTCAGGTTTGCAACCGGCGGATGAAATCATTGTTGCTGACGTGGGCCTGACAGAAGCGTTTGCGGATTATTTTACAGATGAGAATGTGGACACGTTAAAAGCTTGGGCGAAGCTGACCGTGCTGCTCGGCTGGGGCGGTGCGTTCGGCCAGGACTTTATTGACGCGAGCAACACGTTCAACCAGGAGTTTATGGGTACCTCCGGCAGCTATTCGCCGGAAGAACGCGCAGCGCTCACATTGCAAAGCACCATGCCCGATTATATCGGCGAGCTGTATGCCGAACGGTATTTCTCCGAGCAGGCAAAGCAGGATGTAGAAAAAATGGTGCGTGACATTATCGAAGTGTACAGGACGCGTATCCAAAACCTTGACTGGATGAGCGATACAACCAAGGAACGGGCGCTCAAAAAGCTTGACACGATGGGCGTTAAAATTGGATATCCGGATAAATTTGAATCCGCTATCGACAATGTAGAGATATTATCCACCGAGGAGGGCGGCAGCTACTTCACCAATATGCTGGCAATTACAGCGGCGCAGAAAGAAGAGAATATTGCATTGCAGGGTCAGCCGGTGGATAAATCCCAGTGGCTGATGTATCCCTTCACGGTCAATGCCTGCTACAGCCCACAGCAGAACGACATCACCTTCCCGGCAGCCATTTTGCAGGCGCCGATGTACGATGTAAACGCTTCTTACGAGCAGAACCTCGGTGGTATCGGCTATGTCATTGCCCATGAAATCACCCACGCTTTTGATAACAATGGTGCAAAGTTTGATGAAAACGGCAATGCGGCTGATTGGTGGACGGAGGAGGACTATGCGGCGTTCCAGCAGCTCTGTCAGGAAATGATTGACTTTTATGATGGCAAAGAAGGCGTTCCTGGTATCCCCATGAATGGAACGCTGACTTTAAGCGAAAACGTAGCGGATCAGGGCGCGGCTGCCTGCATTACAGAAATTGTGGCCGGCCTTGAGAACCCCGATTTTGAAACGCTTTACAAGAGCATGGCAAATAGCTGGGCAGCAACTGCCAGCCGGGAATACTGCCAGTATGCGGCGCAGGCCGACGTACACAGCACTGAAAAGCTGCGCGTCAACCGCGTGGTAGTCAACTGCGATGAGTTTTATGAAACATTTGATATCCAGGAAGGCGACGGCATGTGGGTTGCTCCGGAGGACCGGGTACACATCTGGTAAACTTATATAGTATAAAAAATATCCCTGCCATAAATGGCGGGGATATTTTTATGTTTTAATTTGGAGGATTTATACTTATCTACTTCATTTTCTTTACCAATTAAACATAGAATAACCATCCCCCGTCCAAGCCGGGGGTTTTTCAGTAATCGCCCCATAGGGGCTCAGGTTACAATCTACGCCTTGAAAAGCGTAATAGCACGGACGCATGCGGCTACCGTTCTTCTTTTGCGTTCCGTTTACTCACTCACCCGTTGAACGGGTCTATATCATCCATTGTTAGCTGATTTGATATCCTATCCTCCTCCAACTGATGTGCTATATATTCTTTTATTTTATTTTCTTTGTATTTTTCTCTATCGTATCCACATAGTTTCCTCTGCACCAAAATTGCCTATTTCGATACTAATACTTTAGATTTCCCCACTTATTGTATATCATGATACTACTTTTTCCTTTCAAGTATCCCATAAATGCTGATACTGCATGCTTAGGTGGTATCTCTACCAACATGTGTACATGATCTGGACACACTTCTCCTTATATCATCTTTACTCCATACCAGTCACACAATTTTCTTAGTATTTCTCCTATCTCTATCCTCTTCTCTTCATAGAATACTTCCTTCTATATTTGGGTGTAAATACTATGTGATACTTGCAATTCTATTTCGAATATGATAAATGTACATCATTCATTTTGAATGTTCTCCTTTTGATTTTTTTATTGCAGGTGGTAGCCGCAATTTTGTTATATCAAAAGGAGTTTTATTTTCCTATACTTATAGCTTTAAGCTTTTCCGCCCCCGGACTATCCGGGGGTCAGATAACAAAAAAAGGCCAGTTTCACAAAAGAAACTGGCCTTTGCATTTGCTTATAAAGATTCTCTTCTTTTTGCAAAGCATTCGCTGCAATAAACCGGTCTGTCGTCGGTCGGTTTGAACGGCACCTGAGCTTCTTGTCCACATTCTGCACAAGTCACAGTGAACATTTCTCTCGGACCTCTCATGCTATTTTTCCGTGCGATTCTGCACTCTTTGCAACGAGACGGTTCATTCTGAAATCCCTTTTCTGCATAGAACTCTTGCTCCCCTGCCGTGAATACGAATTCGTTTCCGCAGTCTTTACATACCAGTGTTTTGTCCTCGAACATTTTTTTTACCTCGCTTTTTTCATCCCGACCGGATTTTAACCGATACCCCTGACTCTAGACTGTTAAACATCTTGCCTCAGTGCTCTTGCCATTTAAGCTACATGGATAATTTAATATTTATGCCAACTGGATTTTCCAGTCAGTATACCAAAAATTTAGGAAAGGCGTTGTTTTTTTTCATAATGCTTTTCCACTTTTCGCTTGATACGCTGCAGAGCATTATCAATGGATTTTGGTGGTTTTTGAATTTCTTCTGAAATTTTCTGGTAGGATTTTCCACGCAAATATTCCCCCAGCACCTTTTTTTCAAAACTACTCAACATCCCTACTAATTCACTGCTCAGTCCACGTTCTTTGTCCGTTCCCAACAGAATCTCTTCCGGATTGAACCGCACATCTCCTTCTATCACGTCTATCAACGTCCGGTTTTCACTTTCGTCATCATAGACAGGTCTGCTCAGAGACACATAAGTATTCAGCGGCTGGTGTTTCTGCCGGGTAGCAGATTTTACTGCTGTAATTACCTGCCGGGTAACACAAATATCCGCAAACACACGAAAAGAAGCTTCTTTCTCTTCTCTATAATCGCGAATTGCTTTGATTAAGCCGATCATACCTTCCTGGATAATATCCTCACGGTCTGCCCCAATCAAGAAATAGGTTCTTGCTTTTGACAATACATTACCTTTATACCGTATGATGAGACTTTCAAAGGCATCCTCGTCCCCTTCTCTAGCCAGCCGAACCAACTGTTCATCTTCCAGTGTTTCATATTTGTTTTCGGCATAACTCCAATCGGACAATTCAGCGCCTCCTTTGTAAAACCAACCCATTCGCTAGACTCGAGTTAAGTATACCTCATATTTTTGAATTTGTCAATAGGAACAGCAATAATTGACAAAAAAACCCCTTTCCATGATATTGACAAAAAGTCTCGTTTGCGGTAATCTTAAATTAACGACCGCAGTACGAAGGGGAGCGATGAACTTGCAATCGTTTCAAATTCAAAAAAACGACAGTGGACAGCGTCTGGACCGCTTTATCGGTAAGCTGTGTCCCACACTGCCAACGCCGCTGTTATACAAATATATCCGTAAAAAGCGAATCAAAGTAAACCGCCGCAAACCAGAAGTTTCTTACCGTCTTGCGGAAGGGGATGTAGTAGAACTTTATATCCATGATGATTTTTTTAAAAAGCCTGCAAAATCTTCTATTTTTTTGCAGGCTAAGCCCACATTTTCTATTGTTTATGAAGATGAAAATCTTCTGTTGGTAGATAAGCCTCCTGGTGTAGCAGTACAAACGGACGCGCAGGTCAAATACGATTCATTGGTAGACCAAATCCAACTCTACTTATATCAGCACGGCAGTTACAATCCTTCACAGGAATTGTCTTTTTCTCCTGCGGTTTGCAACCGGTTAGACCGTGGCACAGGTGGCATTGTGATTGCTGCAAAAACTGCCGAAGCGCTTCGTTCCATGAATGCGCTGATTCGTAGCCGGGCGCTCTGTAAACAGTATCTTTGTGCAGTCTGTGGCAAGCCTCCCGCCATGCAGGGGGTACTGCGCTGTTATTTACGCAAAGATGCGGCACATAACCGAGTCACTGTTTTAGCGCAAGCGCAGCCAAACGCCAAATATTCTGTCACACAATACCGCGTCCTTTGTACGGAACAAGGTCTTTCTTTGGTGGAAGCAACACTGCAAACCGGACGCTCCCATCAAATCCGTGCACAGTTTTCCCACGCCGGCTTTCCACTCTTGGGCGATGACAAATACGGTAACCGTGCTTTGAATCAACGTTACGGCATGCATAGCCAAGCGCTGTATGCTTACCGCATTACTTTTCCTGAACTGCCGGATTCCCATTTGTTTCATGGACTGAGCGGACGCTCATTTTGTGTATCATCCGTTCCATTTTGTTCGCTCTTTTCCGCCTGCAAAGGAGGGTTGCCGAATGCGCGATGACATTGTGCGATGCTGCGGCACTTGTATGTTTGCTAAAATTTTGCCCATCAATGGCGATATTCTTTGTCCCCATGAGGGCTTGGTTTCACCAAAAGGGCTTTGTAAAAAATACCGATATAACATTTTTCTTCCGCCACCGCCTAAAAAACGGACAGCAAAACGCTATAATAAAAAGGATTTTGAACTATGAAACAATATGTATTTGATGGAACCTTTGAGGGTATGCTGACTGGTGTTTTTCTTATCTATGAACAAAAAGCGTGGGACGCAGTTTTGGAAAATGAACACCACATTGAAAATATGTCGCTGTTTGAACATATTCCAGTGCAAACAGACCAAGAAAAATTTGACCGAGTGTTTCAGACACTGCAAAAAAAATTGTCTCCTGCCTTTTTACAGGATGTTTATTATGCTTATCTTTCTGACTTGCCTGGTAGCGCTGATACCGCATTGCACTATATACAACTGGGACTACGGCAAGGAGTGCGTATCCGCGGCGCACTGCAGCACCCTGTTGTCCACCAAATTCGCCTCCTGCGCAAAAAAGTTGGTAATGAGGCGCACCGCTTAAAGGGCTTGCTGCGTTTTCACAGTGTGCAAAATAAAGTGTTTGTTGCGGATCTGGAACCGGATCACAATGTTATTACCTTACTGGCTCCTCATTTTGCCGCCCGGCTGAAAAATGAAAATTTTATCATCCGCGACCTGCGCAGGCATATTGCAGTTGTTTATGACAAAACGCAATGGTATGTTGTTCCGCTCGGTGATAACATTACCGCTGCTGATTCCAGCGGTGACGAGTTTGCAAAACTTTGGCAGCTTTATTTTCAAGAAATAGCCGTTGCCGGACGCGAAAACCGGAAACAACAACTGGCCTACATGCCGCGCCGCTATCACAAATATTTAACGGAACTATCTGAATAACCCCATTCCGTTTTAGGTTACTAAAACGGAATGGGATTATATGAAAATGTCCCGGATTTTTATAATCCGGGACACTTTTAACTATCTAAAAAAAATAACTAATGGTTAAATCTAATCACTATAGAAATTTTATTCTATGATTAATTTTTTACATGCGAATTAGGTATTATACTATCCTATACATCTTTATCCCATCACCAGTAGCCTTTTTATATATCGCCTATCTTGTCCATTAACCTGTAAATAGCAACAATCGCGTCATCTCTTTGCAGCCACGCCCTAGGTTCGCATCTGCCATCAGGCTCCCCTTTAATAATTCCTAATGCATAGGCGCATTGGATGAACTCCACTGCCCAGTTGCTGATCTGTTCTTTGTCAGTAAAAGGAATTTCTTGTTTGGGCGGCTCCACTCCCGTTTTGAGCTCATACGCTTTTACTAGCATCTTTGCCATCTGTTCTCTTGTTACCATTTCTTCCGGCATGAGATTTCCCCCATATCCTTCCAAAATTCCGTAGTCCAAAGCAGCCTGCATTACTGATGCGTACCACGCATCCGGAGACACATCTGCATATCCATTTTGATAGTCTCTCATATCTAACCGTAGGGCGCGGACTAACAATGCCGCAAACTCGCTACGCGTTACTTCTTGTTCTAATGCAAGCGTTCCATTCTGCTCTCCCTGCACAATACCTTGTTCCACCATATGGCTGATCTCCTCTTCTGCCCAATGCCCTGAAAGTTCTGCCTTCATCGTCTCTGTCAGTACTCCAGATGATATAGGTGGCGCCGGCGTTATATCCGGCGTAGGCGTTGGAACTATCTGTGCCGTTGGTGTTGGTGTTGAGATGACTTCCGGTATTCCTCCGCCACCTGCGTTACCGCCGCTGATGATTCCACCGCCGCTGTTGTGCACTGGCGCAGACGCGGTTGGCGCAATTGTCGGTTCAGGTGTTGGATTTACAGGAGGTTTCACTGGCATCTCGAAGGGTTCTCCAAAAAACGCATAACCATCTTGATATTGATATGCCACTTCTTCCCCATTCCAAAATAGTTTCTTTTGTTCTGGCATATATACAGCGATTTGCTCACGGTCTAATTCCTTGGAGGTTGAAAGCTGAATATCGCTGATATTCCACTCAACAGACAGTTCATCTATTGGCTGCTTGGAATAGACTAATTCATAATTTTCTTTCTCGTTTTTCACATGCGTTGCGTCTTGTAGGACAATCTGCTCGACTGTGCCATTTCTCTCCTGCACCATGAGGCGGGTACCATCGCTGGCATAGGCACCTGTCGTACGCTCCTTTTTCTTTGCTTTGTTGTTCAACCCAAAATAAGTATACTGGTATTGATGCCCTAAATTCGTATCATTGACAAAACATTCAAATGCGCTTCCATCTCCTTCCAAGTCATCTACTGGTATAGGGTTTGTTGCGATTTCAAATTGTTCTCCATCATTTTCGGCGTACAAGATGTGGTCAATACTGACATTCCCTTGTGCATTAAATTCGCTACGAGCATATTTTGCTTCAATCAAACTATTGTTCCCTTGTGAAAAATAACCGTCTTCAATGCTGTTATAACTGTATAAAGATGGATCCGCAGGGACCACTTGTATATTAACATCATCAAAATTTGTCCGTACAATTTTGCTTTCCTCATCTATCGTAATGTTTGCATCTGGTAAGAAATGCCAACTCGGCGAGTAGTTTGTCTGTGCCTTTTGGTCCTTTGGCTGTAAATAGTCACTGACTATCCAGATGCCGGGTTTCAAAAACAAAACATTTCTCGTATGTTTGGCATCGGGATTGTTGGGAGTTGAAATACTTACATAATCATAGCTGTCATTCGTTTCGAATCGGTCAATACTTCCGCGTGTCCCCTGTGTTTGATTTTTTCCATTCACCACGATAGTATTGTGCCCTTTGTTTGAAATCAACCATTTTCGGTACGGACTATCATTATCATAGCTATAATACAGCGGGTCTACCAAAAGATACTTTCCATAGGCGTATGCAATCAAGCCCAAATCGTCATGATGTCCATGGCTTCCCACCGCTCCATCAGCATTAAGCTGCATATAACTATCTTTTATACCCCAGCCAGTGCGCATGATTACTTTTTTCGTCGTATTATAAATATGGCTTGTAAAATCGGGGACTTCCCCTTCTTTTCCGTCCGTTGCGGCATAGAGTAAATGTGGATCGTTTAGCCAACGGCCCACGTTTTCAAAATCACCCCGAAAGTCGCTTTTGTAACTATACGCATCCCCTTGTTGATTATCACCCCAATTCGGTCCGGAAGAATACATTACATATTGAGTCAATTTCAAAATCCGGTTGATAACATCAGGATGGTAAGCCGGTTCTACTCCATAAGTATTCGCTTTACTTTTTATACCAAGCATAGAACCAATTGCATAGAGGGTATATCCCAAAGACAACTCCGAACAACTTCCATCATCACGCAACAGTCCGGAAGACAATTTGTTGACACGGCTAACGACAACTTCTTGCCAGGCGGGTGCATCCACAAATTCTGGATAGGTCAGGCAAAGCATATAGAGTCCTTCCGATTCCGCCGTTCCCCAGTTACCACTTGTCGTATAACTTTTAGCGGCATTCCCCATCCGCCACATAAATTTCAATATTGCAGTAAACCGCTCCGGCGTCATATGAACGCTCTTGTAAAGCTGTGCAACCCAGCCCGGCAATCCCGTCATGCGCAGGGCGACATCCAAGGTCTTTTTATGGGAAGGATTGCTTCCGCGCATATTAATATAGTTCATCAAATGCCGGATAGCATGGAATGCTAACTCCTCATCTCCCGTCACATTATATTGCCCCACCATAACGTCAAACCAGGTATTAAACCGGAACATTTCCTCTTCAAACCGATAGCCTGCGCCCTTTGGTTGCGTCCAGACGAAGTCTATTTCCCGATCCCAGGAAAAAATCAGATGATTAATGGAATTCCATGTATATTCGTTTTCTTTCCACGCTGTTTCATTATTTGTGAACACCACAACATCTTTTTCGCCCTGCTGTTCCAAATTTTGACCATACAAGTTTAGCGTTGCAGCCTCAATTTTGTCCCCTTTTCGCAAATCATCAAATTTAAATTTTAGATAGATACGTTTGGTATTGTCGTCAAATGGGTAGCTATTCCCTCCCACTGTTGCTGGATTGTTTCTTCCAATACCGCTTTCCATTGCCAACAACTGTGGTTCACTTCCATAATTCTGTCCCGCATAATTTTCAGCGCGGACCATGGTATCGTCTGTTGGATAATACTTTTTGCGAACACCATTTGCCACCACTTCCACATAGGGTATATTTTCCCCCGCTTCTTTGCTGTTGAACACCGCATTGCAGCCATCTTTTTTAGTCGCCATCACTAAAAATGGAACGACAAACGTGGAGTCTTCTACAGCTTTGCTAACGAAGCTGGAAACATCGGTATGGACATATTTCGCTTCGTTATCCACAGTCAGAACGTCAACCAGCGAAATCCCACTGTTCCCGTTATACATTAAGTTATCACACAATAGCTGTGCTGTCAGGTACTGTGATTTATTTACACTTCCCAGCGGTGTGCGTTGAAGGCGTTCCTCTTTTTCGCAATAGTAATTGAATAGAAGCGCTTTTGCGCCCTCATAGTCTCCGTCTTTAACAGCTCCTTCTACATATGCCATTTCAGGCGCATAATCATAATCAAAATAGGGTTTCTTTATCCAGGTTCCGGACGCATTGTCCCATTTCCCAAAAAAATCTTCATCCGAAATAAATCCTGGGTCACCCATAATGACTCTAGACCGGAAATTCTCATCAAATTCTTCTTCCGCCGTAGCTGTCTGGTTCTGCTGCTCATCCGAAGCTATTTGAATTTGTCCTTGTTCATCCAGCGTTTTTTGTATCTGCTGTTGTCCGTCCTCTACTTCCTGCGGGAGCTGTGCAGACACCTGCGGTAACAGTGTACATAATAGGAGCAAGCAAAGTAGGGACGTATTCCAACGTTTCCATTGTTTCATTGTTTTAACCTCCACTTCCTTCGGAGAGGAAGGCGCGTTACGCGCCCTCCATTCACCGGTTTCGAATCATATAAATCACCTTCGCTGCCTCTGCGCGTGTCAAATTCTCCTTCGGGCGGAAATTCCCATCGGTGTCCCCATTGATGATTCCTGCTTGCCATAGTTGTTTCACCGCATACTGTGCATAATCTGCGATTTGGTCAGCATCTGCCATATCCAGCTGCATTCCATCCGGCAAAACCACCTCCGCCACTTTCAAGGCA
>CALLNG010000182.1 GCA_938005345.1 uncultured Clostridia bacterium | reverse complement strand
ACAACACACAGCCCTGCTGCCAGTACCGCCCAGGCGGCATCTACTTGCAGCCAAAACGCAATCAGTTTTGCCAGCAAAATCGCAATAACACCTTTTAATACGTCTCCCAAAAATACCAGTGCTGCTGCCTTAGGCCCAATGGTCCGCAGAGTATTTGTTGCACCTGCATTTCCACTTCCATGGTCACGGATGTCCTTTACTCCAAACATCCGTCCAACCAAAATAGAACTATTAATACTACCCAGCAGATATGCAATGACGCCAGCGATTAGTACCGCACAATATACCATTCACTTCTACTTCCTTCCCCTGTCAATATGTACATAACTTTTTCTCCAATGCACGGAATACAATGGTCAAAATGAAGGTCATTGCCAGATAAAATACAGCAGCCACTGCATATGGCATCGGACTTGCCAATGTATTGACCATCTTCTTTGTCGTCAGCATCAAATCTGCCAAACTAACAATGCTGACCAAAGCCGTATCTTTCACAAGCGTAATAGTCTCATTACTAACGGGAGGAAGTACAATACGCACCATTTGAGGAATAATAATTTTCCCCATAGTTTGGCGTTTATTATATCCAAGTAATCTTGCTGCCTCATATTGTCCAACAGGCATTGATTCAATACCTGAACGATATATTTCTGCAAAATAAGCTGCATAATTAAGTACAAATGCAACTGCTGCCGAAAAGAAATTGTCCAATTGGATACCAATAGTTGGCAAAACAAAGTAGATGAAAAAAATCTGTAACAGCAGCGGCGTTCCTCGAATCACCCAAATATAAAAACCGGCAATTCCTTGCAAAACTTTAATTTTAGAAACTCTCACCAACGCAATAAGAAAGCCCAATGGGATCGAAAAAATCAGCGTAACAAAAAACAGGTTTAATGTAACCGGCAGTCCTTCTAGAAGTGTCGGTAATATTTTGATAATCGTTTCAAACACATTCACGGTCCGTTTCTCCTAACCTTTTTCTTGTGAGCAGTACAGAGGAAGGATACCATCCAGCAAACAGGATAGTATCCTCCTTTTTTATTATTCAGCCTGCTGGTTTTCCTGCTGTTTGGAAATATTATAACGCACAACAGTTTCATCTGCAACCACCGCATCAATACGGCCAATCTTTAAATCCATAAGTGCGGTTAGCATTGTATCATATTCTTGGATATTTTCTTCTCCAATCGAATCAAAAATGGCATCCTTTTTCATACTTTCCAGCGCATTGCTTCCTGCCTGCACGCCAACTTTCTTCCCTGCCAAATCTGCCTTGGTCTGAATGCCGCTTCCTTCCATCACGGCAATAGCCTGCGTATTATCCAAATAGGACGCAGAAAACAGCATCTGTTCCTGCCGCTCCGGCGTTACTGTTAATCCATTCCAAATGATGTCGATTTTCTTTGTTTCCAGTTCCATCTCTTTTGCATTCCAATCAATTGGCTGCAGCTGTAGTTCCACACCCAAACGCTGCGCCACTTCTTTGGCTAAATCAACATCTACACCAACAATTTCATTCGTATTCTCATCGCGGAATCCCATGGGCGGCACCGCGTCATCCAATCCCATTACAATTGTCCCTTTAGACTGAATATACTCCCAGGAACCGTCTGTTGCCGGTTCCTCTACTTTTTCAATTGTCTTGTCAAAATCTTTCTGGAACCATTTTTGAATAATGGTATTTATAGTCCCATCTTCCTGCATTTCATGCAACGCATTTTGTACTTCATTGCGAAACGCAACATCTTCTTTTCGGAAACCAATGGCATATTCCTCTTCTCCAAAATTGTCTGTCAAAACCGCATAGTTTTGATTTTCCTGTGTACCGCAACCGGCGAAACCAACCGTCAGCATGGCTATAGCCAGCAGCGCTCCCACCCATTTTTTCAACATGTTCGTTGCCCCTTCCTTTTTAATATAATAATGAGATAACCTCATCTTCTCCATATCCTGCATCCAGCAATGGTTCCAAAAAATCTTTTGCAAACTCTGGAATATAATACTTTAGATATTCACAGTCACCCTCTATTTCATAATCTCCCAGCGCCGCTGGAATCAAAAAGGTATCTCCTTTCTCTGCCTCTGTCTCCTGTCCATGCCAATGAATCTTTGCATCTCCCAAAGAAAAAAACAAAATGTGAAAACTTCGGCCATCCGTTTTCTCCTGTACAATTCCATCGAGTTCAACTTTCTCCGCTCCAAAATAGCGGCAACAGCATAGTTTCGAACGTGTATATTCCTCTAACTCAATGGGAAGCCCCTCTACCTTTTCTTCACCAACGGAAGATTTTAGTTCACTAACCTCAATAATTTCTGCTACTTCGCTTTCCTCTGCACCAAGCGTATAAGTCATACTGGAACTTTGCTGAATCTCTGCTACTGTAACGCCTTTCCCAATCGCGTGTACAATTCCACTAGGAATAAAAATAACATCGCCTTCCTCAACATCTACCCGATTGATAATATTCTCCATTGTTCCGCTTTGAACCGCTTTTTTCAGTTCCAGTTCTGTTATATCATGGCTAAATCCATACACAATTTGGGCATCTGATTTTGCGCTTAGTACGTAACACATTTCCGTCTTTCCAAAATCATTGTCCGTTTTTCCGGTGGCATAAACATCATCTGGATGTACCTGGAGCGGCGCCCAATCTCCAGCGTCCACCAATTTAAACGTCAATGGAAATTTGTCTTCTTCATGGAGAGTCCCACATAACTTCTTGCCCCATTTTTGCATCATTTTGTCTAATGATACTCCAGCGCAAGATCCTTCCATAACTAACGAAGTGCCCTGAGGATGGACAGAAACTTCCCAACTCTCAGCCGTTTTCGGATATGGTGTATTTTTTTTATAAGTATTGCGAATAGCCTTCCCGCCCCATGCATACTTTTTATAAACAGGCTGCATCTTCAGCGGATATAAGTCGTCCATTGTGTTCCTCCCATTATTGAACATGATTTCAGAGCACATATTCCTGTCTTCAAATTATACTATAAATCCCAGTTATTTTCAAGTGTTTTTTTTCGGAAACTAGCAAAGTGCTGCAATCAGTGCCATGCGTCCCGTATCAGCGCCTAGTCCGCGATGAGAAAAATAGCGTTCTTTGTGGCAAACTGTACAAACTTCTGCACATGCTATATTTTCTGTTAAAAGCCCGGCGTCTAACAACACTTTCCGGTTTGATTCCCATAAATCCACATACCATTTTCCACTTGTTGCTGCATGCAGTATTTGACCGCTAAATCCTTTGTTTTGAAATTGCCGTGAAACTTCCTCTCCAACTTCAAAATGACAAGGACCGATTGATGGTCCAATTGCCGCAAGGATTTCCTGCGGGACCGCTCCAAATGTCTGATGCATAACCCGCACTGCTTCTGCTGCAATCGCGCCCACTGTCCCTCTCCATCCGGCGTGGACTGCCGCAAGACAATGCGTTTTTTCATGGTAAAGCAAAATGGGAACACAGTCTGCATAAAACACCACTAGCGGAAGGTTAGGTTTGTTCGTAACAAGTCCATCTACCTCCATCCGCTGTTGCGGATAATGTATTCCCTTCCCAGCATCTTTCTCCGTTACTACCTGTACCGTCGTACTATGAATCTGTTTTGCCATAATACACCGTTGTTGATCGATCCCCAAAACAGTACAAATCCGTCGGTAGTTTTCCAGCACATTATCTGGTTTATCGCCGCGCCCTAAGCCAAGGTTTAGTGAGGCAAGCGAACCTAAACTGACGCCCCCTTCTCTAGTTGTAA
>CALLNG010000181.1 GCA_938005345.1 uncultured Clostridia bacterium | reverse complement strand
CAGCACTTTCTTTCAGACTGTCGTAGTCCTCTAACAGCAATTTCGCTGCTTTTTCCAGTTCTTTTTTATCATAACTTACAATTGCATTTCCCCATGCAGACGCAGCACGGATTGTTACTGGCGGTCTCGCGGTGAACACACATTCCGGCGCCCCTTGTCCCAAATCATTAAATTTCGCCTTATACACGGTTTCTTTTAAAATATCCCAGGCACTTTGTGCAGCCCTACTTGCTTTGCCATATTTTCGTATACTATATTCATCCAGCCAGTTTTCAATATTGATTTCCGGCAATTTTCTCGAGGCATCATCCTGCCAGATGCATTCATAGAAACAGTCATACAGGACAGGATTATTTTCGGATGCTTCCGGCATGACGCTGATACCAGTAATTTTTTTACAGCTGTTAAACGCTTCTGGAATCCTGCTAACTAAATTATCCAAATAACCATGAAGACCTAGGTGTCCACCGAAGTTATTCACCATACAAAAGAGCCATGGCGTATGGTCAAATTCTTCCGCGTATCCGTAAGCTTCATTTCCTGGGCATCCATTTTTGTAGTTGGGTACTCCTTCTGCCCATAAGTCAAGTATCAAAGCATGCTCTTTTCCATTTTCGACATCATCCAAGCCCACAAGTAACCCGGACGTAGAATTTTCTCCCCAAGACTGAATAACCCATATAGCATTACTGTTTGCCTCAAGCATTGCCGCAAGAATTCCCGAAGAAATTGCTATTGCAGATATACCTCCAACATTTCCGCCTTCATGGAATGGGTCTGTATCAAAATAATTGCTAAATTCACCGTAAACTTCTTTCTGGGTCTGATAAAACTTGGCCGCATATTACGGAAAACAGGGGCTGTTGTTTTCAGCATAAACGGACGTGTATCGGCACACCACGTCCCCTGCGGAATCACTTCCGCTTTGCTGTCATGCTCCGTAATATCGACAGGAACCATGCCGCCATATCCCTGCAAAATAGGACATATTCGCAATTTACGCATAATAAGATGATTTCTTCTCGCAAGTTCTGTCCTTTCCTCAAACCAGCTATCATGCACAGGTCCGCCGAAGCCATATAGATTGCCCATATATACGCAAGAATAATATCCTGGTTCAGCCAAAAACTTTTTAATTTTTTCATGTGTATAGCCGATACGGTTTAAAAATCTTCTCCAGACTTCTTCCTGCGCTGTAATATCCAGAACAATGTTGATTCCATTCAGTGCAAGCCAATCCAATTCGTTACGACATTCTTTTTCTCCCCAAAATCCCATTGTATAGGAAAGCGTACAATAGTTATATGCATATCTTAACTTTGCTTTCGTTTCTTTCAAAATCGCATTAATAAGAGCTGGAGGCGGAGAAGGCATTTTTGCTTGCTCTCTAACCTGTGAAACACTCACTTTGCAATAGTATTTTAAATAGTGATTGAGTCCAGTAGCAAGAGACACGCCAGTGTTTCCTGTTATGCTTATTTTACCATTCAAATTTTACAGCTTGAAATAATCGTATGTATGTCCTTCTATCGGATTAGATGCTATATTCATAGTAACCAAGATTTATATTCCTTGCCGAGGCTTCTTTCGATGATACCATACAGTTCATTGCATGCATCTTGTTCTGTTACTTCTACATTATAAGGAGAGCTTTCAAAGTCTTCCACGTGAACCGGAGATACTGTCATAATCGGAGTATTGCTCTTTGTTCCCGTAAAACGCACGTCATTAAGTGCCGTCACCGGTAACGATGAATTATATTCTATGTAAACACGAATAAATCTTGCTTCTCTGCCATTTGCCAGATAAACATCCCTGTTGATAGGAACAGCTATCATTGGAGGTTTTTCGCGCAAGCAGTTGGAAATCTCTTCCGTCCATACTTGCATATACTGTATAATAAAAATATCCTTTTTCATCCGTATAAACAGAGACGGTATCAAGATAATAATTGTCTTTTAAGTCGATATCCCGATAGGCAGGATAAAATTCTGATTCATATTGTTCTGTCTGTTCATATACTTCGATATCTGTAATGTGAATATCCAGCTTGGGCAGAAATACAAAAATATGTGACACAACAACCGGTATTTCGGAGTTAAATTCACCCACTTCTTCTCCTTCAATTTCTCTTGCTCCAAACGCAATCAAGTCCGATAAAATTCCATTCAAGGCATATTGTATACGCATCTTCCCGTATTGATTTGACGTAACTTTTACCACAAATTTTGTCACGTTATGACTTCCGTCGAGCTGCACCGCAGTTGCATCATTGGTTTGGAATTGTTTTTTAAATTGACTTTTTGCATAAAAATCTACCTTTCTTTATCATAATAACAATATAAGCACTATCATATACAAAAATAAAGTTCAAAAGACTCTTTCCTGCATGTTCTTTTATTTACATTCTGTTCCGCTTTTTTTATCTTAGCTTACTCCATACTTCAGTTCTAATATTTTCTTTCCATCAAACAACAATCAACATTGCTCTCAGCTTTTTTCAATTTTAGAACATCAAAATTTTTTTGCCATGATTTTTTATGTTATTTATTCGATGTTTTCTCTGAAAACAGCTGATCTGCTAAATTCTCTTTGTCGTACCGTAAAAATTTGATTCATCTGTGCACAAAAAAAGAATGCCGGAAATGCAATATCGCATTTCCGGCAACAAGTCTTTTTCTTCTGTCCATTTTCCTTTGCTGCCGCATTTTTCCCAACTAAAGCGGCAATATTATTTCTTTGAAATCCCATTTACTTCTCTATTTGTTTTGAGAAGCTGTATAAAATATTGTCTGTTATGCAAAACTGCGGGACTATCCGGTTTAAACTTCGCCGCCTCTTCATTATAAGTCTGTGCTATCTCATGGTCTCCCAGCTGATCATAGCAAACACAAAGCTGGATATTGGGAATAAAACCGTAACAATCGTCATACGTAAATCCGCCATTTCTGTCCTTTTTCTGGCACTGAGTTGCATGTTGATACCAATAGATTGCCTGCTCTAGACTTCCATGTTCCTGAAAATATTTTCCTAACTTACAACAAATTTCTGCACGTGGATTATCATAACAAAAACTGCGAAAAAGACTCAGCAACATTTTTTGCTCGTTTCCTATATGGTAATAGCAGCCAGCTAAATCGCTACAAGCATCAATACAATTTTCTTTCCATGCTTGCTCATTGTCTAAAAATGCTTCCAGTTGTGCGATAGCATCTGTATAACGTGCGTGTGCAAACAGTTCCCGTGCATAATAAAACTGTTGCCTTGCGTCCAATGGTACCCCTTCTGATAAAAGCCGCTCATATATCCGCAAATTACGGTTTCTATCTCCCTCACGGATTTTGCGATGCTGCACGGCAATATCAGCATACAGCATTTTCCCTCTAGGTACTATTACCTCATGTACTGCTCCTACCCACTGAAACCCCATTTCCCGGCGCATTAACCGTTCCCGGTAGTAAGACATAATGGGATGGTCATTTTCATCAAAGGCCACTTCATAGCGCATCATGACAATATCCGTATCTTCTGGTAACTCTTTTTTTAATTTCAAAAAGGCTTTTCTGTTTTTCTCATCTAAAATGTCGTCTGCATCCAGCCAGCATAAGTAATCCATAGATGCTTTAGAAAATGCAAAATTTCGCGCTGCGGCAAAATCGTCACTCCAAGAAAACGTTTCCACCTTATCCGTATATTGTTTTGCAATTTCTATCGTCTGGTCTGTAGAACCAGTATCCACAATGATAATTTCATCCATCACCTCAGATACACTGTCTAAACAGCGTGCTAACACTTCTTCTTCATTTTTTACAATCATGCACAAACTGATAGTATTCAAAAAAATATCCCCTTTCCTCAAAAGGTTTTTCAAATACCATCATATGCAACAAGAAAAGAAATTGTACCACTATTTCAAGTGTTCCATGACAATTGATTGATATACCCTAAATGCTGAGGGCAGTGCATACTGCTGCTGTAATTCTTTCTTTGTTACCCATTGAAACTGCTCGGATCCGTTATGAACATGAACCAAAACCCCCTTCATATGCCACTCTTTATGAGTAAAAATGTGTTTTGCTGTTACGCTCCATTCCCATTCCTTTATCATAACGTCCCATTGTCGCAGTTGCCGCTGAAGGGCCTTTTCGTCTTGGATTTCTTCCGTCATAGGCAACTCCCATAGTCCGGCCAGCAGTCCTTGCTCCGGACGCTTATGCAATGCAACCCGGTTATCATATAGCAAGATATATACCGTTTTTTCTTCAATGACCCGTTTTTTCTTGGGCGTTTTTACAGGTATCATCAGTTCGTTCCCAACTTCATGAGCGCGGCATATTTGCGACCATGGGCACAATAAACATTGTGGCATTC
>CALLNG010000180.1 GCA_938005345.1 uncultured Clostridia bacterium | reverse complement strand
GGAAATGCACCCCCCCCTTCACCTGTAGCAATGTTTCATTGAGCGTATGTTGGGCACGGAGGGCGCTGATTCCGTACCATGGACTAACAGGGTCACTATTTCCCGCTTGATAGTCTGCCATACCAATATATAGGTCTACATCCGTTTCTTGTACAATTTGTGACCACCAACGTGCCAATGTCTCATAGTCCGCAAGTTCATGTCCGATTGGCCAATATATCTGAGGACATATATAATCCACCCAACCTTCTTTTACCCACTTGCGGCTGTCCGCATAATGGGAAAAATAGGACTGATTGCCATTTGTTTTGGAGCCTTGCGATAGACTATCTTGGTTTGCCCAAATTCCAGCAGGACTCACACCAAACCGAAGCTCTGGTTTTACACTATGTAGCCGGCTATCCAGCAGTTGAATCAACTGGTTTACATTCTCCCGCCGCCAATCTTCAATATCCGAAAATGCGGTCCCATAGGCAGCATACGTATTTCCGTCTGCAAAATCCTGTCCAGGGTAAAAATAATCGTCCAGATGAATACCATCCACCTCGTAGCGGTTCACAATTTCTAGTGCACCGTCCACCACTAGCTGCCGCACTTGAGGAAGGCCCGGGTCCCAATAGTAATTATCCGCATAGGCAATTACCCAATCCGGATGTACTTTAGCGGGATGGTTTTCTGCCAACGACTCCCACTCTGCTGCTTTTCCTGTTGTGATACGGTAAGGATTGATCCAGGCATGCAATTCTATCCCTGCCTCATGTGCTTGCTGCACCCAAAAGGCCAACGGATCAAATCCGTTTTCTGGCGCCGCCAGTTGGCTCCCAGTTAAATGTTTGCTCCATGGAAAAATAGAAGATGGGTAAATCGCATCACTTGATGGGCGCACTTGTAAAATTAATGCATTCAATCCCATGTCTTTTGCGCGCCGGATAATTGTCAGCGCGTCTTGTTTTAATACGTCTTCTTGCACAGTTGCTTGAGACGGATAGTCCAACTGATAAACCGTAGATATCCATGCAGCCCGAAATGGTACCTCCTCTACAGTTGCTATTGTTCCACCAAATAACCCGATCATCGCAGCTGCTGTAAGGCATAGTAGTAATCGCTTCATCGTCAAGTCCTTTCTCATCCTTCTCCGCAAATATGTTCCATCTGCTGACAAACTGTGGCTAGTTCTGCCTCCTCTGTCAAAATCACGATGGTATCACCCGCCCGCATTTTCGTTTTTCCCTTGGGAATTAGTTCCGCATCGTTGCGTTTAATTGCCACAAGCAGACAATTGGGCGGCCACGCGATTTCTTTAACTCGTTTTCTTTCAGCCCATGCACCGTGTCGTACCACATACTCATATAGCAATTTTTCTCCTTCTTGCTGTGGTACTGTTTTGCCCTGCCGTTTCAAAATATTTTCCAGCAAACTTTCATAAATTGGCTTGCTGTGCAGCAGATTTGCCACAATATATGCCACGATAGACACAACGGATAGCGACAATAGTTGGCTAAAAGACCCCGTCATCTCAAAAATCAAAATGATACCCGTGATTGGCGCACGAACAATCGCCGTAAAATATCCCGCCATTGCCACAATGATAAAATTATTTAGAAATGCCACATCTACGCCAGCGAATTGAACTGCTACCTGTCCAAAAGCTCCCCCAATGTAACACCCCAGCACCAGAAGCGGGAAAAAAATCCCCCCAGGCACACCCGAACCAAAACAAATTGCCGAAAACAAAAATTTACCAACCAATAGCAGCAATATGCCCGTTATTGTTAAATTTCCCTCCGTCAGTAAGGTTACCATGGTATGTCCACTGCCTAACAGCTGTGGTACTGTAAAGCCTAAAATACCTGCCAATAGAAAAGGAATTGCTATTTTTTCATAATTCCTAAGTTTCTTTGGTTTTTGATAAAGCTTCTGAACGCTGCACGTAAACCAATTATAAAATGCCCCTAACAATCCCAAAAGCATGCCTAGTAGCAGCAACAACCAGTAGTGCTTAAGCGGAAGCGCACCGACGATGTCAAACTGAAATACCGGTTGAAATCCAAAAATTTGTTTAGATAGAAAATCTGCTGTAATAGATGCGGTCATCACGGATACCAATACCGAAACGGAAAAATTTTTATGTATTTCCTCCAAAGAAAACATAACGCCCGCCAGCGGCGCATTAAATGCCGCTGCAAGTCCCGCGCTTGCGCCACAGGTGAGCAAAAATTTTTCCTCTGTCTTGCTCCGGCCCAATAATCTAGATACACCTTTCCCAGCCATGGCACCCAATTGAATAGATGGGCCTTCCCTCCCCAATGATAGACCACCCAACATTGCCGCCGTGCCTCCTACAAACTTTGCCAATATGACACGCCACCATGTTTGCTTCAACTGTCCTAACATTTCTCCTTCCAACTGTGGAATTCCACTGCCCGACGCCATAGGTTCCCAAGCAACCAGTTTTCCGCATATAATTGCCAGCAGCAGTAGTACACCAAACCAACCAATGACAGTCCAAATATGCTTTTGTGCAAATTGTAACACGATGTACAATGCTTCGTCTGCATAACTCAATGCAAGCCGGTACAGTATTGTAACCAGACCTGCGGCGGCCCCTACAGCTAGGCCTTCTACAATCAGCACTTGATGTAATTTTCTGTTGCGTTCTAAAACTTCTTTTGTATCCATTTGTTTCTTCAAACTGTCTATCCCCTTTTAATTCTCTCGTGAAACAGAATTTTCCCAGTATGTAGTACTAAATGTGCTCAATTCCTCCTAATAAGCTTTTAAAATACAAGAACACAGTTCATTTTTTACACTTCGATTTTTCTAAATATTTATTTTTCCGTCTGTACTTTATTATATCATGTGCTGTTCCGGCTTGTCAATCTCTGCACATGGTCTGCATTTTTATCTTGCTACATTGCTCTAAGTCCTTGCTTTTGTTAGCTTCGCAAAAGCCATCCTCTTACCCTTTCCAGCTAAATGCTCCAAAGACGCAAAAAGGCTGGTATCCAAACGGATACCAGCCTTTAATAAAATGAACTTATTTCAATTCAACTTTAGCGCCTGCTTCTTCCAATTTTGCTTTAATAGCTTCTGCATCGTCTTTAGAAGCGCCTTCTTTGATGGTTTTCGGTGCGCCGTCAACCATTTCTTTTGCTTCTTTCAGACCCAGACCAGTTACTTCTTTTACTGCTTTTACAACAGCCAATTTGCTTGCGCCAGCATCAGCTAGAACAACATCAAATTCAGTTTTTTCAGCAGCAGCTTCGCCACCAGCAGCCGGAGCACCCGCTGCAACAGCCATCACCGGAGCAGCCGCAGATACACCAAATTCTTCTTCCAATGCTTTTACCAGGTCAGACAGTTCCAAAACTGTCATACTTTTGATTTCTTCCATCAAGTTTGTTACTTTTTCACTCATGATTGTATTCCTCCATCTTTTTTCTAATTTTTATTTTCCGTTTGAATTATGCTTCCGCTTGTTTTTTATCCGCAATCGCGCTTAACACGGTCGCCAGTCCACGAATATTTGCATTCAGCACATTTGCCAGTCCAGCCAACGGCGAATTCAAGCCGCCCAGCACCTTTGCAACCAACACTTCCTTCGGTGGCAAATCTGCAAGTGCTTTGAGTTCTTCCGCAGACAAAATTTTTCCATCTACAAATCCCGTTTTTACCGAAATTTCCAGATTATCATTTTCTTTTAAGAAATCAGCAAACACCTTTGCCGGCGCTACCGGGTCTTCTTCAGATGTCGCAACAGATGTTGTTCCTTCCAACACTGAAGTAATTTCTTCCAGCCCTGCTTCTTTTACAGCAAAACGCAGCAATGTATTTTTTGTGACAGTATAGTTTACACCAGCTTCACGAAAAGCCCGGCGCAACTTCGTGTCTTGCTCTACATTGATTCCTTTATAGTCAATAAACAACCCAGCAGATGCATTTTGAAACCGTTCCACCAAATCCTTTACAGCTTGTTGCTTTTGCTGTAACACTTTTTCACTCGGCATTCTTTTCACCTCCTGCCCCAATCCCTGTTCTACGCAAAAAGAAGCACCTTGTCCCAAGACAAAGTGCTCCATTCTACTACATACTACTTTATTACAGTGTGCTTTAAGAATGATGCCTCGGCAGGACTTACCGGTTGCCTGCTGTCTTCGGACAAA
>CALLNG010000179.1 GCA_938005345.1 uncultured Clostridia bacterium | reverse complement strand
AACTTACCTTTGGGTGCGGTAGTGGAAACAAATGCTGTTTTTCGGGATGGTTCGTTGGAACCGGTGTTTGCTGGACCGATTCCACAGTCCATTTATCCACTGGTAACACGGATTGTCGGAGAACAAGAAATACTCGCCAGAGCTTGTGCAAATCGCGATTGGAAGTTGGCATTTCAGGCATTTGTCAACGATCCGCTTGTGAATCTTCTGCTGGATCAGGCGAAGGATTTGTTTATAAAAATGGTACAAAATACGAAAAATTATTTGCAGGAATATGATGTTGAGGTTTTGAATAAAGAGATGCTGTAAATGGGGATGAATTGAGCAGCAACTAGTTTTTTGGACTTGAAAACTGTTTGCTGACCCATGGAAAAAATAGGAATAATAGTGGCATAAACTTATGTGTTTATGCCACTATTTTATTTTTCACTTTGGTGCCGGTCATATAAAATAGAAATACTGATTTTGGAGATAATAAGGGAAAATATAGATGGAGGCAAATCAATGAAACAATCAGTATGGTCAGCAAGCGCAACAATACCTGAGTTTGATACATTAACCGGTGATAAAAAGACGGATGTTTTAATCATTGGAGGAGGGCTTTGCGGAATTTTATGTGCCCATGTTTTAAAACATGTGGGGATGGATGTGATTCTTGTTGAAGGAAATAAAATTGCGTCTGGGATTACCAAAAATACAACTGCTAAAATCACGTCACAACACGGACTGATTTACGGTAAAATGATACGTAACTTTGGAAAAGAAAAAGCGCAGATGTATTTCAAAGCAAACCAAGAAGCTGTCAAAGATTATGAAACGCTCTGCCAAAATATTGAGTGTGGTTTTGAAAAAAAGCCAGCTTATACCTATTCGTTGACAGATAGAAACAAAATTGAAGATGAAGTGATGGCAGTAAATGAGATAGGGGGAAAGGCAGAATTCAAAACAAATTTAGAGCTGCCATTTCAGACGCATGGAGCGATTTGTATGGAAGAACAGGCCCAATTTCATCCGCTGAAGTTCATTGCCCAAATTGTAAATCACCTTACTATCTATGAAGATACGTTTATCCGTGACATTGCGCCGCATGTCGCTTTGTCGGACAGTGGAAGAATTTTTGCAGACAATATCATTGTGGCAACGCATTTCCCCTTTATCAATAAACATGGCAGCTATTTTTTGAAGCTATATCAGCACCGCAGTTATGTATCCGCTTACGAAAATGCACAAGAGCTGAATGGAATGTATGTAGATGAAGCGACGAAAGGTATGGCATTTAGAACCTATGGTCCCTTGCTGTTCATTGGAGGAGGGGACCACCGTACTGGAAAACAAGGCGGAAACTGGCAAGAACTTCATTATTTTGCGCAAAAATATTATCCTGAGGCAGAATTAAAATATGAATGGGCAACGCAGGACTGCATGAGCCTTGATTCCATCCCCTACATTGGAAGGTATGCGAAAAGCACACCCAACTTATATGTTGCAACGGGATTCAATAAATGGGGAATGTCAAGTTCAATGGTGGCTGCTAAAATTCTCTGTGATATGGTGCAAGGTAAGAAAAATGACTATGCTGAGGTCTTTTCCCCACAAAGAAGTATTCTGAAACCACAACTTTTGGTCAACGGATTTGAGGCGACTGTTAACCTACTAACTCCAACCCCAAAACGCTGCCCACATCTTGGCTGTGCTTTAAAATGGAATAGACAAGAGCATACCTGGGATTGCCCTTGTCACGGGTCGCGTTTTGAGAAAGATGGAAAACGGATTGATAATCCTGCCACGGGAGATGCTAATATAAAATAACGTTTCAGTCGGGAATATCATGTATCCGATTTTGGTTGTGAGAGAAAAATACAGTTTTTTAATAGTAGGCACCTGTATTGATTTTATGGCTAAGATGCGGTATACTATAGGTAAAACATAGAAAGGGAAAAGAATTATGAGAAGAGCGGAGCGGGAAGTGACTTCGGTTCATAAAATAGAACAAATCATGCAAAGGTGCGATGTGTGCAGCCTGGCATTGATAGATGTCCCATATCCTTATGTGGTGCCATTAAATTTTGGATTTGAGCGTAAAGGAGAACAGATATATCTCTATTTTCACAGTGCGGGAGAGGGCAAAAAAATGACGCTGTTAAAATGTAATCCAAATGCCGCATTTGAAATGAACTGTTCCCACCGGCTGTTGGCTGGCGATTACCCTTGCGCTACATCTATGGAGTATGACAGTGTATGTGGCAGAGGAATTTTGCACATTGTAGAGGAAATGGAAGACAAAAAACATGCGCTTCGGCAAATCATGAAACAATATACGGGCAAAGCAGACGATGAATTCAGCGAAAATAATTTGCGGGCAGTTGCGGTATTACGGTTGGAGGTACAAGAACTCAGCGGTAAATCCTGGCGTCGATAAAAAATATAAATATTAAGATAAAAAATGAAAAGATGAAATAAAATGCAAATAGCTAATTCACGGCTTAACCATCATGGTGAGATACGTCCTGCTGAAAAAAGAAAAAATAGCGGAATTCCACTGTTTTCATTGCTAGATTTGGGGTAGGATACACAAAATCATCAATCCTTCTTTTGGGATACATGGTGGCGGTGGACCTGCTTTTTTTGTTGGCGTATTTGCTCCAGCGCCCGGCGCAGCCGTTTTGCTTCTTCCTTATACCGAAGAGAATGCAAATGCGGAAATGCAGTTAAAAGACGGCGGTGTGTAAAAGAAGGTGCGTGTTCCAGCATGAATTGCTTGTGACGTAGAGCTTTTAATTTTTCATTCCATTCTACACGGCGCAGAGCAGATTTTTTCCGAATTTCTTCCAGGGTATTATGAAGCTGCCGTAATCTTCCATATCGCCAGATACGGGCGATAAAATACCAATGACAAGCAAAGCGCCAATTCCATAAACTGGACATATAGGGCCCAATAAAAAGCCACGGTTAATGAACTTTTTGGCGGGAATGGAGCAATATAGACATTCGCAGGTCCATCCCAGAAAACCATAGACAAAGAACATCAAAATAAGTTGACATAATATGTCTAGCCGCATGAGATGGACCTCCTTTGTATTTATCGAGTAGCACGGACTGCTTCGCGGTCCCGGTTCTCAGACACATCAGCGGGACGTGCTGAGGTAACGGATTGATATTGGGCATCCTGTGCCTTTGCATTGGCCAGCATCAGTTTAATACGGTTTTGCTGATTCACTTCGCTGGCACCAGGGTCATAATCAATTGCCACAATATTGGCCTCTGGATGAATGGCTTTAATTTTATGAATCATACCTTTTCCAGCAATATGGTTGGGCAGGCAGCCAAACGGTTGGGTACAAACGACATTGTGAACGCCGCTTTCAATGAGCTCTGCCATTTCTACCGTCAACAGCCATCCTTCTCCCATTTTCATGCCTTTCCCAATATATTGCTCTGCCAAACTTTGTGTTTTAGAAAACAACATGGAAGGCCGGAATACCCCATGTTTACGGATAGCTCGAATCGCATCCTTTTGTTTTTTCAGGAAAAAATGATAGGCAATCTGGCTGCCCAAATACCGCGGTAGTGCGCCGCCGTATAGTTTTTGGTCTACAATCCCGTTATAAATACAATACATACAAAAATCAAGCAGTCCTGGAACAACCACCTCTGCGCCTTCTGATAACAGAAAGTCCTCCAGATGATTGTTACCCATAGGAGAATATTTGACATAGATTTCTCCCACAATGCCGACTTTAATCTTGTGGGATTTACGCTGTTCAATCTGCTCGAAATCGTGCAAGATCTCGCGGTACCATTTGCGAATTTCTTTGTACCGTACCAGATTTTTCCCCTTCCAACTGTTGACGATCCGCTGGGTCCAGCGTTGCACCAAAGCGTCTGTATCGCCTGCGTGGCATTCATAGGGACGGCATTGGTTGGCAAGCAGCATCAAAAAATCGCCTACAATCGCAGCATATAACAACTTCACGGCCAAAGGGATGGTGATTTGAAAACCAGGATTTTCTTCCAATCCCAATGCATTTAGGGAGATGACTGGAACATAGCCATATCCACTCTTTTCTAATGCTTTGCGAAGAAGGTGAATATAGTTAGAAGCGCGGCAACCGCCGCCTGTCTGTGTAATTATTAACGCCACTTTATGCGGGTCATATTTTCCGCTGTTGAGTGCGTCAATGAATTGCCCGATAACGAGCAAGGCAGGATAACAAGCATCATTATGTACGTTGCGCAGTCCTTCCTCCACGACACTGTGGCCGTCGTTGGTCAGAATATCAACCAGATATCCCTCCTGGCGGAGGATTTCCGCCATCAACGCCATGTGGATGGGAAGCATCATTGGCACTAAAATGGTGTGTGTTTTTTTCATTTCCTTGGTAAATACCGGATAGTCAGTTTGTTGTTTCATATTCTTCCGCCTTTCTTTCGCGGGTTCTTTTTCGCTCGTCGATTGCACCCAGCAAACTGCGAATACGAATTTTTACCGTTCCCAAATTACTGATTTCATCTATTTTAAGCTGTGTATACAGCTTGTTGTTACGTTCCAAAATGCTACGGACTTCGTCCGTTGTAATAGCATCTAAACCGCAGCCAAATGATACCAGCTGAATGAGTTCAATGTCATCGTGCTGCGTTGCAAATTTAGCTGCGTTATACAGTCGTGCATGATAGGTCCATTGATTGAGAACATTGACCTGCTGCGGCTGCACAAGATCCGATACGCTGTCCTCTGTCAAAATGACAATACCAAAAGAATGAATCAGTTTGTCAATCCCATGATTGATTTCTGGGTCAATATGATAGGGCCGGCCAGCCAGAATCACCATTTGAGAGCCATGCTTTTTTGCATATGCCATAGCTTTTGCGCCTTCTGCCTTGATATCCTCATGCCACTGGTAGTAAACTGCATAGGCCTTGTCAGCTGCGCGCTTTACCTCGCCGCGGGAAATACCGCCGAACTGTTCGGAGAAAAAGGCGGTTGCCTTCTTTACAAAATCTGCCGGGCGGTGCAGACCCAAATAGGGATAGAGGAACCGGATATCTTTAAGCTTCGTAATATTCGCTTGCAGGAGTTCCGGATAATAGGCGACGACGGGACAGTTATAATGGTTATCGCCCTTCTTTTCATCAAAATTATAGGTCAAACAGGGATA
>CALLNG010000178.1 GCA_938005345.1 uncultured Clostridia bacterium | reverse complement strand
CGGAACGTCCAATCCAGTTTCTTTGCTGCGTCTTCACTTTTTCAATATAGTCTGTTTCATCTAAATCGTCAATCAAACGTCCGGCATATTCTGTGATTTTCAGCATCCACTGGCTTTTGTTACGCTGCACCACTTCACTGCCGCAACGCTCGCAAACGCCGCCTACCACTTCTTCGTTCGCAAGTCCTACTTTACAGCTGGTACACCAGTTAATAGGCATTTCCTGTTTATACGCCAGGCCTTTTTTGAATAGCTGTAGGAAAATCCACTGCGTCCATTTATAATATTCCGGGTCCGTAGTGTTGATTTCCTTAGACCAGTCAAAAGAAAATCCTAAGCTTTGCAGCTGGCGTTTAAAATTAGCAATATTGTCATGCGTCACCTTTCTGGGATGAATCTTGTTTTTAATGGCATAGTTTTCTGTGGGTAGGCCAAACGCGTCCCATCCGATGGGATATAACACATTGAACCCCTCCATCCGTTTTTTTCTCGCGATGATGTCCAGCGCGGTATAGCTGCGCGGATGTCCCACATGCAGCCCTTGCCCGGAAGGATAGGGGAATTCTACCAACACATAATATTTCGGTTTGGTTTGATCCATTTCACACTCAAATGTCCCCTCTTGCTGCCAATGTTCTTGCCACTTTTTCTCAATCTCGCTGAACTGATATTCCATAAGACCTCTCACTCCTCTACTATATTACGATTGTTTACTTTCCGGAATAGCCACCTCCGGCGCATCTGACCATAAACGCTCCAACGAATAGAAATCTTTTGCATCCGGTGTAAACACATGAACTATCACGCTGCCATAATCGAGCAAAATCCACGATGCACTTGCATATCCCTCGCTATGGTTTGGCAAAACGCCTTCCTGCTTCATTTGAAACTCCACTTCATCTGCCAAAGCTTTAATATGCGTTGATGAAGTTCCGTTACAAATGACAAAATAATCCCCTAACGTGGTAAGCTCCCGTATATCCAATATTTTTAAATTCATTGCTTTTTTCCGGTCAAGCACTTCTGCGATTTTCACAGCCAGTTTTTTTGATTCCATGCTTTGTCCTCCTATTTGTTTATCTGTTTCCCACTATGCAGCCTGCGGTTGCTCTTGTACCGGTTCCCGCACTTGCCCAGGATCAGGATCAGGTTCTTCGGTCGTCACAGGCGTTGTCACAGGTGGCCTTTCTGTTTCTACAGGCGGATTTGTTCTATTTGGTTTCTCTGTTTCAACAGGTTTCTCTGTGGCAACAGGTTCTTTTGTTTCTACCGGTTCTTCTGGTTCTACCGTTTCTTCAGGCAATTCTGTTCTCGTTGGAATCTCCGGTTTTTCCGTTTCCCGGCTCAGCTCTTCATCGGTTGGTTTTGGCGTCCGCCTAATCGGCGTTGGCTCTTCATCCAGCGGCTCATCTTCTTGCATTGGAATTTCAACATCTGGTGTTTCCTCAGTAGAAGCCGGCTTTGCCGGTTTTGTATGCGTACCATAGAAATACTGGTCAACAATCGCTTTGGTTTCTTCTTCATCCGGCAAAAAATACCATAAACTATTAAAATATTGGCTCTCTCCCGGCAGCACATGAAATTGGATATTTTCCAAACTCAAATTATTCATCATTTCATTCCCATATGCCATCATTTCTCCCAATGTCAAATTGGTCTCCACATTTTCTGAGAGAATGTCTAAAAATTCCGGTATTTTTAAAACGTTTTTAAGTTGGAGCGCTTTATCTGCTACCTTTAGCAAAAATTCTTTCTGCGCATCCATACGTCCTAAATCTCCCTCTGCATAACCGCCGGTCCCATCTTCGTTTTTCCGCCAACGTACAAACTGTTCCGCTTTATCCCCATCCAAATGCTGGTATCCCTGCTCTAAATGAATGTACAAATCCTGCGTTGGATCCTCATAATCCATGTCAAACGGCACTTCAAAGTCCACGCCGCCAATGGCGTCAACCAGCCGCCGGAATCCTTCTGTATCTACCGTAACATACTTTTGCACCTCAATCCCAAGCGCAAGATTCACTTCATATTGGGATTGTTCAAAACCACTAAAATAGGCTGAGTTAATTTTTTTGTCCCGTCTGCCATTGCCCGGTACATAAGTATCCCGCGGAATCTGCATTGCATTGACCATTTTTGTGGTAGGGTCATAATTAACCACCATCATAAAATCGCTTCGGTATCCGTCCTTATCCACGCCCATCACCAAAATATTGGTATTTTCCGGCACCGACTGCGAAAACATGTTAAATATGCCCACATCTTCACCGCCATTTGGAATTTTGGATTTTATATACCAATATGCCGCACCAGCTGCAGCAACCAGCAGCAGTAACACGGCTAACACGATACAAAGTACAAAGCGTTTTTTATTTTTAATCCGCCATCTCTTTTTCCGAAGTTTCACAGGTGCATAAATGGTATCTTCCATATTTTTATTTTCCATCCAACATCTTCCTTCTCATTTGTTTTGTAACAATCTATTTCTGGCCACTACTGTCAACGGATAAATACATTTCCGCTGCTCTATCAACGATTCTAGACTTCGATCCATGACACCCAGCAATGCTTCATGTAAATCTTTCTTCGCAAGTTCCCGCATGGCTGGCGCCCACGGAAAATAGGCGTCGCGCCCTTCTTCAATTAAATCCGCTATAAAAACAATTTCTGCCAGCAGTCCCATATCCGGTTTTCCCGTTGTATGGTAAAACACCGCCTCATAGATATCGTCATCGTCAATTCCATATTTTTCTTTGCAAAAATGAATTCCAATATCATGTGTCAAAGCTGCTGCTTCAATGGTAAATAAACATTTCTTATCTACATTCTCCGTTTCTGCTATCAACTTCGCATAGCTGTGTACTTTACAGAAATGTTGTATCCGCTTTGCGTCTCCCTTATATAATTCAATCATGGCCAAATGTAATTGATTAATCATCTCATATTTTCTCCTTTTGCACGTGTAATTAATCATAAGTCAAATATACAGCTTTTATAAAGCTGTCACAAACGACATCGCATAATATATTCTTCTTGATGATTGAGATTTATCGTTTATTTATAACATTATAACACAAAACATGGTCAACAGGTGAACTGATTCTGTTATTATTACCAAAAAAATTACCATTTTATTCTTACATTTCGGTTTATAATTCTGTGTTTTAATGATATAGTAAAGGTGATAATTATTCTTTCTGTACTTTCGGAGTTCTCCCACGCTTGCTTTGCAGCAAACTCCGCGAATACAGATTCATTGCAAAGGAGAAATTTCTATTATGAATGAAACGATTTTAGGCAACCAGCTGCGAAAGGTTCCTTCTATTGCAGTCGGATGTATGCGGCTTTCCGAAAAGTCAAAAGAAGAGATGAACCATTTTATCCACTCCGCGCTGGAGCAGGGAGCATATTTCTTTGACCACGCGGATATCTATGGCGGCGGCATGAGCGAAACTGTGTTCGGTGATGCATTTTCCCACGATCCGTCCCTGAAAAGGGAGGATGTTTTTCTCCAGTCAAAATGTGGCATCCGCCAGGGCTGCTATGATCTGTCAAAGGAATACATTCTGGAAGCTGTCGATGGTATTTTAAAGCGTCTCCGGACGGATTACCTCGATCTTCTGCTGCTCCACCGCCCGGATGCACTCGTTGAACCGGAAGAGGTGGCTGCCGCATTTGATGTCTTGTTTGACAGCGGAAAGGTCCGCCATTTTGGTGTTTCCAACCATAAACCAATGCAGATCGCACTCCTGCAGAAGTATGTCCGC
>CALLNG010000177.1 GCA_938005345.1 uncultured Clostridia bacterium | reverse complement strand
TGTTTTTTTCATATGCTCACCCCATTTTTATTTGGACTCCCGCCGCGGCAGGAAGTAAGCCAATTGCACAAATGCAGCAACCGGGAGGATAAGGCAGTTGCTGTTCTGGCACTGCCGGGTGTGCCGCTGCGCGGGGAGAAAATTGCCTATCTTATCAATAGACAATTTGGATACTTTTAGTATACCATATCATGATGGAAAAAACAAGAGAAATTTGGAAATTATAGTTCCAATACCATCCCATCGTAGGCGGCGATTGCCCCATATTGGGCGGCCCGTTCGCTAGCCTGTGCATGGGGCAGCATACCAACGTGTGAAAAATGCGTAGAGACAATAATAGACCGCGGAGAAAGACAGCCCAGCGCCTTCAGCCGGGCTACGACAGCCGCATTTTCCGCAAACCCCATATGTCGCCCAGTGCGGCTTTTTCCAGTTCCATTGGTGCAGTCCAGACTCACCAGGTCCAGCGGCTTTCCTGCAAGAAAATCAAATACTTCCGGGAAGAAAACACCGGTGTCATTTCCATATAAAATGCGTTTGCCGCCTTTTTCCAGCAAATACAGGAGGCAAACCTCATCTTCATTATGGTGGGCGCGCAAGGCAGTGACTGTAAAACCGGCCGCATGGAAGCAGTCCATGGGCATGACCTGGTGCAGCCGCACGGTTTGAACAACGTCCTTCAGTTGATAGTCCTGCTGCAAGTGGCGGCTGGCAATGCCGTACACACGGTCGTTGCAGTAAATATCCAATGTGGGAGAAACCATATCTTTTGCATACAGGCTCCCGTGCATGTCCAGTTCGTTGGGAATAAAATGGTCCGAGTGGGAGTGGGTGACGAGCAAGGCGCGCAGGCGGGTCAGCTCAATGCCGTGACGGACAGAGTTCCAATAGGTATCCGGCGAAAAATCAACCAACAGATCTTGGTCGAATAGCACCTGGGAGCGTGCGCGGAGGTCTTTTCCGCCCCTTTGCCGCGCCGCGCGGCAGTTTTCGCAGTTGCAAAAGATCGCGGGGATTCCCTCTGCTGCCGCAGTGCCCAAATATTGAATACGCATACGAATGCTCCTTTCAGCAGAAAAATAGGCTGCAACGGAGCGTATCGTCCATGCAGCCTTGTTTCGTAATGGTGTTCTTTTTACCAGAACAATACTTCATTGCCCTTTAATTTCAGCAATGCCTCCAT
Organism: uncultured Clostridia bacterium; assembly: GCA_938005345.1. GTDB lineage: Bacteria > Bacillota > Clostridia > RUG12999 > RUG12999 > JAAWTG01. The sequence continues at coordinate 4,347 of CALLNG010000177.1, read as the reverse complement.
GAAATAGTAATCGCTATATATAATGGGAATATGTACGCCGGTTTTGTTAAAGTAGGCTTCCGTACCTTTTTGTACAATAGACTGCTCGCTGTCTTCGTAATTGCAGCAATGCTGATCGATACCTTTCAAGATATTCATGGCAGCCCGCAAATATAAGGCTTTTTCAAATTCTGGTACCAATTTGGACAATTCAATGAGTCCGCAAGCGGCAATGCAGCCCGCAGAAGCGTCCTTCATATCGTCACCGGCAGGAGAACGGAAATCCACAGCGGGAACATAGGTGTCATCCAGATTGGCAATAAAGTAATGCGCCACTTTTTTAGCAGTATCTAAATATTCTTGTTTTCCGGTATGGATATAGCTTAGCGTGAAGCCATACAACGCCCAGCTCTGCCCGCGGGACCAGGAGGAACCGCTTTCATATCCCTGCCCGCCGGGAGTCTCCAATATTTCTCCTGTAATGGGGTCAAAACTGACAATGTGGTTACTGGAGCCATCGGGACGGACAAACGCCGTCATGGCGGTATCCGCGTGGGTCATCGCGGCATAACGGAACCGAGGGTCTCCAATCGTATCGCTCGCCCAATAGAGCAGCGGAATATTCATCATGCAGTCTATAATACCCCAGCCCACCTTGTCATCGTTCCAGGCACGGATAAATTTTGCCTGCGCATTAAAGCGGCCGCACAGCAGCGTCGCCGCATGCAATCCGCGCGTTTTAGATGTCTCGTTGCCTGTTAGACGGTAGTTGGCGACAGCAGAAAGCAACCACATAAAACCTACGTCGTGGTGCAACCCGTTGAAATTCAAGAAAGTTTCATCCAGCTTTTCTTCACAGTTTTCTGCAATCTTCCGGTAGGTATCGTCTTTGGTTTGGTGATACATGAGCCACATCATTCCGGCCCAGAATCCATTGGTCCACCAAGAAGAATTGTGCCCTCCGTTGGTGTAGATGCCGTTTTCTGTGGTATAAGGGAATGGCGTGCTTACGGCGGGTGCCACTTTTGCCATTTTTTGCTCCACTTTTGCCCAGGTTTTCTCTACCCAAGCCATGTCTGGTTCATAATGTGCCATGGAATAATCCTCTCTTTCTTCAAATTAGGCCGTATGCTAAGCCTTTATTTTATTTGGATTTATTATATCATGAGAAGGCGTATATTGCAACCAAAGAGAGGGAATTTTTTCAAAAAGAGCATGGGGAAATCAAAAAAAATGTTACGGCATTTGCGGAACATGCCGGAATACGGTTAAAAAAGGTGCTGCTAATTTAGCAGCACCCAATGTATAAGCAATGAAAAAGTTCCGGTTCATTAAAACAACAAGAAAATGAGCGTCACAGCCAGCGCAATTTGACAGCAACCTACCATACCGCCGTAAAGCATGGCTTTGGGGCCTTCCCGTAAAAGGTCGCGGAATTTGACGCGCATACCGATTGCTGCCAAAGCAATGATTTCGAATTGGTTGCTGACCAGCTTTGCACCACGGGATAGCAGCTGCGGAACAATGCCAAAACTGGTAATGATGCTCAACAGGAAAAATCCGATAATAAACCAAGGAATACCGGTTTTGATACGTGCGCCAGTCTCCTGCTTGGGAGAAAAAAACGGTTTGGTATCATCAGTGCAGACTTTGGAGAACACCAATGCGACAAGCACTAAAAAGATAATTCGGATAATTTTGAATACCGTCGCCATCTCCACTACATCATCATTGACAAATTTCGCCGAGGCAATCACCTGACCGATGGATTGTAGCGTGCCGCCAATCAGACCAGAGGTATGTAGCGTTTCATGCTGGTACAGAATGCCTGCTAAAATGGGAAGCAGCACCATTAAGATGGTACCCGTGACGTTAACAATGGTTATGGAAATTCCCTTTTCTTTGGAATCCGCGTTTACCACCGGCGCGATAGTACCAATGGCAGAAGAGCCGCAAACAGCATTGCCGGCAGACATGAGCAGGGAAAATTTACGTCCGAATCCCAACAATTTACCAATGAGACAAGCGGCGACTATGGTGCCCGTCATTTGGATGAGAATAAAACCAACGCCGCCTAGTCCCACGCCGATGATGTCGGTTAAATTGAGTGTAAGCCCAGTCAGGACAATGGAGATTTCCAGAAGTTTACTCTCTGAAAATTTGGTTCCTTTGTCCAGCACTGGTTGGCCTAAAAATGTATTGCCTGCGATAATTCCTAAACCAATGGCAATCAGTGCAGAACCAACGGCCGGAACAAAATGTGCGGCCGCTTGTGCGATGAGTGCAATGATGACACAGACAAAAAGACCGGGAAGAATTGTTTTTGTTGCAGATAAAATACGGCTGACCATAAAATTTCCCCCATTTTCAAATTTTTCTTGATTTTATCACAAATTAGATATAAAATCAAATTATGATTTATTATATTACCATAAAAAATAGTTATAGATAGGAGAGGAGTAACATGCTGGATTACCGACTCAAGACGTTTTTAATGCTGTGCCGGGAAAAAAGTTTTACCAAAACCGCCGAAAAATTGCACATGACACAACCGGCTGTTTCTCAGCATATTCAATATTTGGAAAAAGCCTATGGCACCAAATTATTTGTTTACCAGGGGAAGACATTGACGCTCACGCCAAAAGGGAAACTGCTGCGGCAGTTTGCGGTAACGGTTGCGGCGGACAGCAAAAAGGTACAAGAACAGCTTGAGGAGCCGGAGGAACCTAAACAGACGCTGAATTTTGGAGCGACACTCACAATTGGAGAATTTGTTATGCCGGAGGTGCTACACGCATTTTTTCGTGAGCATCCGCAAATTAGCTTGCGCATGTTGGTGGAGAATACCCAAAAATTGCTCCAGCAACTGCAAGAGGGAACGATTGATTTTGCTTTAATTGAAGGAAATTTTGACCATGCACAATTTGAGGCCAAGTTGCTGTCGCGGGAACGGTTTGTGGCAGTGTGTGCGAAAGATTTTCCGCTAGAGGAAGAAAAATATGCCTGGTGGCAGCTATGTGAATACCCACTGATTATACGGGAAGAAGGGTCCGGCACGAGACATATTCTGCAGCAGGTACTAGAGGAACAAAATATGAGGCTTTCCGATTTTGCTATCACACGGGAAATAGAAAATTTTCAAGCCATCAAACAGTTGGTACTGGCGGGAGATGGTATCACATTTTTGTACGAGCGGGTAGTAAAGAAGGAATTAGCGAACGGATCACTGCGGGAAATTCCAATTGAGTGTCCATTTACCCAACGCGGATTTTATTTGGTACATTTGAAAAATAGCTATTTCAAAGAGCAATATATGGAGTTCTTTTCATTTTGCCAAAAGAGGTTTTGATGCAGGACATGCTAGGAATGACGCCTGCTGCGAAAAAAATCCTGCAACAGCTGTTGACAGTCTTGCTGCAAAATGCCGCCGGCAAAGTATACGGTGGTGGGCCAGCGGTAATCGTAAAATAAATTGAGTTTGGAGCCGGTGGCTCCCATCACTTCATCATATGCCCCAAAATAGACCCGGCGGATACGGGCATTTAAAATTGCGCCAGCACACATAGGACATGGCTCCAGTGTAACATATAGGTCACACTGGTCCAGTCGCCAGGTGCCTAACGTTTGCGCGGCGGCGGATATCGCAGCCAATTCGGCATGGCCAAGCGGGTCTTGCTGCTGTTCCCGGGTGTTGTGGCCGCGTGCCACAATTGTTCCGCCATACACAATAACCGCCCCAACGGGAACTTCTCCTTCACACTGTGCCAAACGTGCTTGTTGCAGTGCTTCGCGCATATACTGTTCCGGTTGTGTCATAAAAAAACCACCTTTCTTTTGCTTGATTGGGTTGTCCGCCACTGGCGGGGTAGAGTTGATAAAACCGCATTATTACGGTTGCATTCAAGGCGGGAACAAAACAAGTCTCTTACATTATACCATGGTTTGGAGATAAAGTCCAAAGCCTTTTTTGATTTGGTATTGCAAAATACTGGATATTGCGGTAAACTAGTAATATTGAAAGAACAGTTGCTGCGCAAGTTTACAATTTGCGAATAGCATCTAAGGAAACACGGATTGTATTAATATCTATCAGAAATCAAGATGTGCAATAAATTCATGGAGGGACAGAGATGGAAAAAGTGGTATTAGCATCAAATAATGCAGGGAAACTGCAAGAATTCCGGTCGATTCTGGAAGGGGTGATTGACGTTGTGTCCCTTCGGGAACTAGGCTTGGAGGCGAACCCGGAGGAAACCGGGAAAAGCTTTGAAGAAAACGCACGTATAAAGGCGGAATATACATGTGGCATCAGCGGAACACCCGCACTGGCAGATGATTCCGGGCTGGAGGTAGAAGCGCTTGGGGGCG
>CALLNG010000176.1 GCA_938005345.1 uncultured Clostridia bacterium | reverse complement strand
CGAAGAGTTCCGTCGGGGATACGGCCAGTGCTTCGCAAATTTTGAATAAGGTATCCAGAGACATAGCTTTTACGATACCAGGTGCTTCGATTTGTCCTACAAAGCTGGTTTCGCAGTCTAGTTTTTCGGCTAATTCCGCTTGTGTTAAGCCGCGAAGACGGCGAAAATAGGCGACATTTCTCCCTAATTGTACATAATATTCGGCAAAACGGCGTAACATCATCATCGTCCTTTCTTTTCTGTCAAATGTACCAGGTAGTTTTTCTATCGGATATACAAAAGCAGAGATTAGAAGAATAACTACAATTATAATGCTAAGGCATATAGTAAATGCAATATAATGAATTTTAATAATGCAAATGTAACGCCAATTGTATGGTATATTTTAACCCCTGTTAGTTATAGATGATAGAAAAGTTATTCTATGGATATTATACTAAATATAGAGAGAAAATACAAGTATTTTGTGAATTTGTGTAGGATTTTGGCAGAAAACATTTTCACATTTTATGCGAACAGAAAGAGAAATGAATATATTCTGATAGTTTTATTCACCTATTAGAATTTTATAGAGGAGGGATGCGGGACGGTAAAATTTCAAAGTATAGTAAAAAAGAGGAGCGCCTGGCAAATTGTCTGGCGCTCCTCTTTTTTACCAGTTGATACCAGGCTCGTCCACCGGAGTAGGAGAAGGAGATGGGGAAGGGGACGCACTCCCAGTGGGAGGCGTCACTGCGGGTTGCTGCTGTGCGATTTCCTCATTGAGGCGTGCAATATCCTGCACTAGTGCATCCACTTCTTTCATTGCTTTTCCATAGTTTTCCCAATCGTTTTCCGTCATAAATTGTTTTGCCTGGTTATATTTTTCCGTTAAGTCTTGCGAAAGGGAATAGAGATCCTGGTTGACTGGTTCTTCCTGCTGCGGCGTAGCAGCCGTTTCATCTTCTGGCATTTGTGGGTTCGCCGTAAATAGAGTTTCAAAGGCTTTTTCTAAGTTTGTCTCCATAACCACTGTATCTCCATAGGCCAGAATAACACGTTTAAGTTCCGGCAGCCCAGCGCTGTTTTGGGAGGTGATATAGACTGGTTCAACATAGAAAATTGAATCCCCAATTGGAATGACAAGCAAATTGCCGCGCACCACATTGGAACCGCCCTGTCCCCAGAGTGTGAGCTCTTTGGAAATGGTGGGGTCATTGTCTATTTTATTTTCGATTTGCAGCGTTCCATAGACATGTTTCCCCTTTGGAAATTGATACGAAACTATTTTTCCATAATTTTCACCATCAGACATGACACCCATCCAGCCTACCAGATTGTTATCTTTGTTATTGAGTGTATATGGCACCATGAGCATAAATTCTGACTTGCCACCAATATCGATAAAATTGTAATAGGGGCTAATGGCCTGAATTTCGCTTTTGCTACCATATTTTTCGCGGGCAATTTCCCACACATCTGTTGTGTGGTACTTTTTATAGATATTGGCCTGAATTTGAAACAGCGCTTCCGGATATTTGATTTGCGCCGCTACATCATAGGGAAGCGGTTCGGTTTTAAACATGCCGGGATAGACTTTGTTATACGTCTGGATAATGGGATCGTTGTGGTCAATGATATAAATTTCTACTGTGCCGCTATATGCATCGACAAGCGCTTTGACAGAATTACGGATATAATTGCGGCCGTCTGTCTTTTGTGAGTATGGATAGTATTCTGTAGAGGTATACCCATCTACAACCCATTTGAGCCGTCCGTCATTTGTAATTGTGATGTGTACGTCCTCGTCAAATGAGAGAAACGGAACTGCTTTGCGGACACGTTCGACAACATTGCGGTTGAGCAACATACGGCTGTCAGAATTGATATACTGGGACGTAATTAAATTGACATCCATGTATTTGATCGCATAAAGCAACCGGTTAAGCGGCGTCATTTCAATACCGGAGGGGCCTTGATAACTATATTCATATTCCGTTTGTCCCTCTGCATAGTCGAGTTCCTTTTGATCTGTATTGACCAATGTGTAAGAATCATCGCTGATTTCTCCAAAGTAGATACGCGGTTCTGTGATTTGTGGTATTTCATCTGTTGTGGTTTGAACCGGAATATCCTTCACTAAAAATTCCGGCTGACCTTCTGCTGTCACGCGGTTTATCGGGCTCATTACAACGCCATAACCGTGCGTGAAGCGCATTTTTTCGTTGACATAGGTCATTTTATTTGTTGAGGAGGCTGGCTGCATTTCCCGTACCGAAATAAAAGCGGATTTTCGTTTGCCTTCCGGAGTTTGATAGGGAATCACATCCACGTCCTTGAACTGGTAATAATTCCGGATGCCTTGCAGTTGGTTATATGCTGTCAACGTTGCATTGTAATCGGTAATGCGAATATTTTCAATCGTATCTTGCGTGATACTTTCGGGATCTAATGTGTCAGATAGGGTATACTCCAATTCCTGCGTATCGGAAAGGTTATATCCTTGCAGGGTGTAGTCAATATTATGCCGGATATAAGGCCGCTCCATGGCCGCTTCGTTGGGAAAAACTGCAAAATTTTGTACACAAATTGCGATAACGCCGACCAGCAGCCAAGCCGCGGGATAACAAGCGGCACAGATAAAGAGGCGTTTAAACCGTCCGCGCAGCAAAAACCAAATACATCCTACGACAATAGCGAGCAGGACATATGGCATAATACGATAAAAATTCAACCATACTACCATGTCCGTATAACCGCCACCGACCATGTCGCCGTTTTGTTGAAATAACAAATCTTCCGCTTGAAAATGGAAATTATATGCGGAAATCAAAAAACAAATGAGTACGTGTACTGTAAGCTCAATGATAATACCTTTTTGTTTCAACATATCTGCGGGATGTTTGATCCCGTTTCGTATATAGTACAACAAAATTATTGCGAACACATAAACGGCCAAAAAGATAGAAAGGCCCAGTAAGGTGCGGGTAAGCTGCATCAACAGCGGACGCTGGAAGACATAATAACCGATATTCTTATGAAAAATCGGATCGTTTTCCGCGAACCAGGAGGGATTAAAAGCCGTTAAAACAGTGGTATAAATATCCTGGTCAACCAGGGAAGCGCCAACAACTGCAATTAACAAACTCATAATGATAAAATGGGAGCGCTTAGTAAGGAAACCACTGGTTTGTTCCCATTTTAGCAGATTCCGGCGCAGCACCATATTAGTGATAACGGCGAGAATAAAGATGGCGATAAACGCAATAACCCTCGCCAAAAGGCGAATAAAGAAATTGACCCAGAACACTTTGGTATACTGCGCGCCTACTTCATAAATATCCAAATAATCCAAATAAAATGCGGCACTCCAAATGCCAAGTAAGATAATGGCAATCCCAATGGCAATGCCGATGATGATTCTTTTTGTTTTGGAAGCCAATGCGATCCTTCCTTTCTAACGGCACAGCATCACTGTATCAGGTCGTCTTCCTGAGGATTCTCTTCGGTAAGCGCGTCTTCAAATAAAGCAGCAGAAAACGCCAGCGGATCAAATTCCTGTAAATGGTCAATTCCCTCGCCTACGCCAATGAATTTCACTGGCAGACGTTGCTCATGGCTAATAGCAATCACTACGCCACCTTTTGCACTGCCATCCAGTTTAGTGAGGATAAGCCCGGTAATTTGCGCAATTTCACCGAATGTTTTAGCTTGCGACAATGCATTTTGACCGGTGGTAGCGTCCAAAACAAGAAGCGTTTCTTTTTTGGCATCTGGCGCTTCTCGGTCTGCCACCTTTAAAATTTTCTGAAGTTCTGCCATAAGGTTCTTTTTGTTGTGCAGCCGGCCGGCAGTATCTACAATTAATATGTCAGTACCGCGAGATTTAGCAGCATTTACTGCGTCAAATACCACTGCTGCCGGGTCACTGCCTTCGCCGTGGCTGATAACGTC
>CALLNG010000175.1 GCA_938005345.1 uncultured Clostridia bacterium | reverse complement strand
ATGTGTGTCAAGATAAGTTAACATCAGCATTGCCGATCCTGCGCACACCACTACTAAAACACATGCCAGCCACTTTAGTGCTCTGGAATAAAACCAATTAGGGAAGTTTCTCCATTTTATATCCAATTCCCCACACCACCTTTACATATTTTGGTTTTTTGGGGTCGATCTCAATTTTCTCGCGGATTCTGCGAATATGTACAGCAATGGTATTGTCTGCCACGCAAGCATCCTCATTCCACACTTTGCTGTAAATCTCATCCGCCGAAAATACACGTCCTGGGTTGCGCATCAAAAGTGTCAGAATCTTGTATTCCATTGGCGTAAGCCGGACCGGTTCACCATCCACGGTTAGAGACTTTTCTTCTGTATCCAGGCACAACCCGCCAATGACTATCTTACTTTCTGACGCTACCATGTTACCCAGTTGTGTATACCGCCGTAGTTGAGACCGTACCCTTGCAATCAATTCAAGAGGATTGAACGGTTTCGTCATGTAATCATCTGCTCCCATATTCAGTCCGATGATTTTATCTGTATCCTCCGATTTTGCAGAAAGGAAAATAATAGGAATATTGTAATCCTCCCGGATTTTAAGTGTTGCCTTCATCCCATCCAGTTTTGGCATCATAATATCCAAAATAATCAAATGGATGGTTTGCTGCAGTAGCATATCCAATGCCTGTAGGCCGTCATATGCTTTGTATACTACATAGCCCTCGTTTTGCAGATAAATGGCAATACTTTCCACAATTTCTTTATCATCATCCACCACCAGAATATTTGATTTCTCCATGTTTTCCTCCCCTTCTGTTTGACTGCAAGATTAGTATACAACCAAATTCAAACAATATCTTGTATAAAATTATGAAGATTTTCTTACATTTACTCGTTCTTTGCTTTTTTCTCTGGTGCACTCCACTGCATAGTAAATTCTTGTTCATTTGTTGCCGAATCATTTTGCTCTTCTATGACTGAAAATCCCTCCCGCTCATAGAAGATTACCGCACGTTTATTTTTTTTGTATACTTGCAAATAGAGAACCGCATGTTTCTCTTTGACTGCCGTAATCAACTGGTGTCCAATACCGGTCCCTTGATACCGTATATCCACAAAAATACCCTCTATCGTATCGCCGTCAACGCCGATAAATCCCTGTACTTCTTCGCCTACCTGCGCCACGTAAACCTCAGCTTGGGGAATCATTTTCCGTACCGCCACTTTCTGTGCTAACCAATAGTTGCTATCTATAAAATAATGCGCTTGCAGATTGGACTGCACCCATATCTCCATAACGCGATCCAAGTCCCGCCTCTGTAATGTTCTAATCATCCTGTGTACTCCTTTTGTCCTTTTATCCTCGCCAAACAAAAACTGCTGTTGCTTTTCCACAAAAAAAGCAGATACCTTCTCTGTGCGGTTATCTGCTTATTATCCATCTTAACCGTTGCTTTTCCTTTGCCACATCCCCAGGCAAACCAATATCTATTTTCTGTAAATCACGTTTTTACCGGATATAATTCGTCTTCTGCGCCGGTAACTCCTGCGGTCTGGCCACTTGCTGGACTTCCGCATTCTTCAACACGCGCAAAAGCCATGCCATATTTTGTCCCAGTGTCCGCATAATCCACAGGCCTTCCTTATCCTGCCGAACCTCCTCTGGCGTATTGCCATGCACCATATTCCAATACGGTGAAGGCACCATTAGCATTTGACTCAATTCCAAATATTTGTTCATTTGGTCATAGGCCGCTGTTGTTCCCGCCCTTCTCGCTGATACAATACATGCTCCAGGTTTATACTGAAAGGCATCCTTGCCCGCATAAAAAAGGCGGTCCATCAACGAAACCATGGAACCGTTTGCCCATGCGAAATAAACAGGAGAACCAAAGAT
>CALLNG010000174.1 GCA_938005345.1 uncultured Clostridia bacterium | reverse complement strand
CCACCACAACTTCTACTTTTGTACCGCTTGCCCCCAGAGATTGTTGGCCCCAGGCCGGCGTATAAATGGTAGTTCCGCCCAGAGAATTGTATTTGTTGACGTGCTGTGCATATTCGTGGGTACCGTCCGGGGCAGTAAGTTCAATATAATGGCTAAAGTGTTCCAGCAATACATTACCTACTACATCCAATCCAATCGAAGCGAACTGGGCATCAATCGGCGGTGTGGAAATGGTTTCGCCGTCGACAGCGTTATAGCCGACACTGCTTCCTTTTCCTCCGCCTTGTGAATCAAAAAAATCGGCATTTATTGCAGCAATCGCATGGTAGGAGTCTGCCATTTCAGGAACGGTTTGGAGTGTTCCAATGCCTGTTGAAGGATAAAGCATGGAAAGCTTGATTTTAGGATTGCTCAAATCCGCCTGTACAATATGTACATTTTGCCAACCAGCAGTGGTCATACGTTTTAGCTCAATCAGTTCCACCCCAGAGGAAACGGTCTGACGCGTTTCAGATTGGCTAATGAGCTCCGCTGCATTTGCAGGAATTGCAAAAAATAAAAGAAGCAGAGAGACAGAAAGTAACAGGGATAATTTTTTCATGTAGAAACTCCTTTCATAATGGGTGCCCTTATTATGGCAAATAAGAAAAGGAAAACCAAGTGTAAACAGAATTCCTTTTATATTTTTTAAAGGTCATTTACAAAAAAATGCAAATCATTCATTGATTTATTAGACGTTTCAAGTTGTATTTAGTTCTGATTTTACATAAATAACCGGGAATTGGTAACGCTATTTGTAGTATTACAACTGCGAAAGGACGCTATTTTTATTGTACAATAATTTGTGGAAATTTGTCAATAGGAGAGGGAACAGCAATTCTTTCCAAACAGAAGAAACTGGCGGGAGGAACAGAGTATATGTTAATTAGTTTTGTTAGAACAATCCTACTATATTTGTTGGTAATTGCGGCCATGCGCATCATGGGAAAACGCCAGATTGGGCAGCTGCAACCGTCAGAGTTTGTGATTGCCATGATGCTGGCGGAGCTCGCTACTATTCCTATGCAGGATGTGGATATCCCTTTGTTATACGGCGTATTGCCTATAATGACGTTAATTTCTATTGAAATATTAATTTCAGTTATCGTATTAAAAAGTGGTAAAGCGCGGCGGATGCTAGAAGGAAAGGCGTGCATTTTAGTGAAAGACGGCATGTTTGATATTGAGGCGCTTCGCAAACTACGCTATAACATTGACGATGTTTTGGAGGAATTGCGTGCTGGTGGATATACGGATGTGCGGGAAGTGGCATATGCCATATTAGAAACGAGCGGCGTTATGAGCATCATACCAAAAAGTACCCAGCGTCCCCCAACAGCGGAAGAACTCAATGTACCGGTGGAGAAATGTTATTTGCCACATGTGGTCATTAAGGACCGGGCGCTTTATCGAGAGGGGATGGATATGCTAGAGATTCAGGAGAAGGATGTGCTGCGGATTTTGAAAGAAAATCACATCCAAAAGGTACAAGATGTGTTTTTTGCCACATTGGACGAGAAGCAAAATTTTTATTATCAGCTGTACCGCAAAAATAGAAAGGAAGGATAGTGTGTGAAACGAATTTGGATTGCGCTTGTGTCATTGGCGGTTGTCATTGTAGCAGGGACCTACTGGTGCTATTACATTAACCAAAGAGTTGATGAACTGCGCCGCGAGACAGAGCAGGTACTGCAACTTATGGATGAGGCACCGGAGCAGGCACAGGAGCCGTTGGAAAAAATAAGCGAGAAATGGGAAAAGGAAGAAACAACAATG
>CALLNG010000173.1 GCA_938005345.1 uncultured Clostridia bacterium | reverse complement strand
TACGGCCCTGTATTTTACTCATGCGCATAGTTGTCCGCCCGCAAGCACATTTTTCACGCGTCAAACTGGTAATGTCCCGTGTCCGGTACCGGAAAATTGGCAATGCCTCCTTGGAAATGGACGTTAGTACCAATTCTCCCGTTGCCCCCTCCGGCAATACTTCTCCCGTTTCAGGGTCAATAATTTCCGGTATAAAATGGTCTTCATTGATATGCATACCACATTTATGGAGACATTCTCCCGATACGCCCGGCCCCATTACCTCACTGAGCCCATAGTTTTCTGTTGCGATAATGCCAAAGCGGCGTTCGATTTCCGCCCGCATTTCCTCTGTGGAGCCCTCTCCGCCAAATAGTCCATATTTTAATTTAATGGTATTGCGGTCAATCTTTAATTCATCCATAACCTCCGCTATGTACAAAGCATACGATGGCGTACTAATTAAAATAGTCGATTCAAAATCCTGCATCAACATAATTTGCTTGCGCGTGTTACCAGAGGACATTGGGATAACCGTTGCCCCAATTTTTTCCATTCCATAGTGCAAACCAAACGCACCAGTAAATAACCCATAACCGAACGCAATTTGCGCGGTATCCTCCGCGGTACCTCCCGCCATGGTAATGATACGTGCCAGGCACTCTGACCAGGTATCCAAATCCTTTTTGGTATAACCTACAACCGTCGGTTTCCCTGTTGTACCAGAAGAAGCATGAATCCGTACAACATCACGTTTTGGCACGGCAAATAGTCCAAATGGATAATTATCACGCAAATCACTTTTGAGTGTAAATGGGATTTTTTGCAAATCCTCCAAAGAGGTGACGCTATCCGCTGAAATGCCGGCTTTGGCAAAGCGCTCCTTATAAAACGGATGCTTTTCTACCCGCTTAATAGTTTCTTTCAGCCGTTTTAGCTGGATTTTTTGCATACTTTCCCGGTCTAAGGTTTCTATTTCTTCATTCCAAATCATTTCTCTTTGGCCTCCTGTTTTTGATATGGCATGACGTTTGCAAGATGTGCGTCATCAAATTTTTTCGTAAATAAACTAGTAACCAATGTGAGCACAACGGAACCCACCATGGCATACATACCAAATTCCGGCGCGCGCGCTGCATTAAATCCGCTGCCAATCGTCAGCACCAATGCAATGCCAAGGCCTCCCAGCATACCTGTCCAAGCGCCTGCCTTTGTAGTACCCCGGAACAAAATGCCACAGGCATAAGGCCCAAGAAATGCGCCCGCAATGGCTCCCCAGGAAAAGGACATCAACACCAAAATAGGACTTGGGAAGTATGCAATCACAAAGGACAGTACAACAAATACCACACACAGCACCCGCATCGTAATGACCACCTCGCGCGGCCGCATGTCCTTCTTCAGCCGTTCCTGAATCAAGTTAATAGTCACCGTAGAACTTGAAGATAATACCAGAGATGATAAGGTTGACATGGAGGCCGATAATACGAGCAGCAAAATAAGCGCCATCACAAACTCCGGCAGCGCCTCCTGCAATAGCAACGGCATGATATTGTCATAATTGTTATTGGGCACCTGGTCAAAGAACAGCCGTCCAAACGACCCTGTAAAGTAAGCACCCGCACCAATGACCAAACTGAAAATCGTAGAAATCACTGTCGCGCTGCGAATCGCCTTGCCTTCCCGAATGGCATAAAACTTATGTACCATCTGCGGCAGTGCCCATGCACCGACACTGGACAGAAACATCAGGCAAAAAACGCCATACCAACCATTTCCCCCTACCAAACTCACCAACTGGCTATCAATGTTTTCCAGACGCTGGACGCCCGTTTG
>CALLNG010000172.1 GCA_938005345.1 uncultured Clostridia bacterium | reverse complement strand
ATCCAACTGTGCAAAGGGAACCAAACGGAATGCACAATCTGCCAGCCGGCATCCGTTTTCATGAAAATACTCCACCCGCTTAGAAATCAATTCAAGCAGTTCTGGAAAGGAACGCACACCATCTAAATATTGCGGCAGCCGTGCAAGATGAAGTAAATTATCCGCACGAAAAGTGGGTAAAACATGCACATGGAACCCTTGCTCCTCACGTAGACGTGCATGCCATTGCAAGCTGTTCATTGGATCATCCGTGGTACAAATGTGGGTGACATTTGACCGTAAAATCAGGCTCCGCGGTGTGAACGAACCGTCAGACATCTGCGCATTACAGTAGTCCCATATTTTCTTCGCATTCGCCTCACTTACCGGACCTTGTATGCCATAGTATCGCTGCAATTCCAAATGACTCCAATGATAGAGCGGATTACCTGCCGCATATTGTAGACAATGTATGTAAGCAAAATATTTGTCGTAACTGTCCGCATCACCAGTACAGAGACATTCTGGTGTCCCCATACCACGCATCAACCGCCATTTGTAGTGGTCGCCCGCCAACCATACCTCTGCCAAATTTTGAAATGGCTTGTCCGCACAGATATCCCAAGGCCGCAAATGGCAATGGTAGTCATAAATGGGCATTGGCTCGGCATAATCATGATACAGTTGGCTCGCTGTCTTGGTCTTTAAAAGAAAATCTTCTTCCATAAACGCTTGCAAAATAACTCCCTCCCATCCATTTTAAACCAAAACTGACTTGTGTTTCCTGTCAAGTAGTTATCTTTTATTTTAGCACGATTTCATCTGCTTTGCAATTCCTTTTTTAATTTATATCGGCTTATCTATTATATGTCATTGCATCCACTCCATATTGCTATTTTCTCTTACTATAACACCAAAAGCCCCCCGCTCCATCATATATGGTGCGAAAGGCTTTTGTATTTCTTACATATTTATGCGCCGTTACAAACAAGCAATACCATATGGCTTTTAATCTTCTCTTGTTGGATCACTGTCTAGATCTGCAAGTAAATTCATCATATCGTTAATTCCTTGTTTCAATACAGCAAATCCGGTGGGCGTTCCATCTTTTATCGCAGCATAGTTTCTTTCATCATAATCTGCATACTGAATCACACTCTGTGTGCCGTCAAGCATATGGAAGGTAATGGTATAGCGGACTTCTCCCACATTGTTTGCTGCGCTTGTACTCGCCCGCAGACCAATGATGCCTTGGTATACTTTCTTACTTCTATCTTGATTGGCATCTTTCCCATTAATTTTATAGCGCTGTTCTTCAAAGTCTTCACCCAAATCATTTTGGTCTGTATAATGTTCCACATCTAATGTATAGGTCTTTCCTTCTCCCTCTACGACAACTTGCTGTACATTAGATACATTAACCAAATGTAAGAATTTTTCCATTAAGGAAAAGGCATCTACTTTTTTCAAGGAGTCCACTATACTGGAAGACATTGTAAATACACACGAGTCTCCTTCCTCCATCGCATAAACATATTGTATGGTATCTCCCTCTTCCTTGGGTGCATTTGCGCCAATCTTAATTTGATAGGAATTTTGCGAATCCGCTAATGACACTGTATACCGCGGCTGTTCCAATCCATATGCTGCAAGATCAGCAGGTGCATATGCGACATATTCCGTCGCAGAAATGCTTGCAATTCCCTCTAATATCTCCTGAAACTCTTCTGCGCGTACCGCTTCATAATATGGATAGGTCATAACATAATCCGTCATGTTCGCATTAAGCAAGTTGTCGCTGTCCTGCAGACGTCTCACATCCATCTTTTTTTCTCCGTTTTCTGTCAGAGAAAAATTCTGAAAATCATCTACCGCAATGCTTCCAATCATCGTGTCTTTCAAAGACAGCGGCTCGTTTGTCATGAGCGCGGCTTTATATTGTGAAATCGTGTAGATGGTATCCGTTCCTTCTAACATTGCATAATAATTATTACTAGTTGGCACCTGGCTTCCCAGCAGCACTGTATATACAGTACCATCCTGCAAGGTCATGACTGCTTTTGCGGAGGGCTCATCCAATCCATATTCCGCCTTTTTGCTCATATCAGAAGTAATTTCCAGCTCAGCAGCCATATTAGCAAAATCAGATACGGAATTTTCAATCTTAGTCGATGTTAAATTGGCGCCTTCATATCCTTCGATATACCAGACATCATCCTGCTCAACCGTTTCATTCCCATCTGCATCTGTTGACGTTTTATCTTCTACCCGTTTATAGTACCGCAAATGCGTGCCTTGAATACTGTCAACCTCCACCTGAGTCACATCAGCGACTGCTGCTTGAAAAAGCTGTATTTTTTGTGGTGTTGCCTGCGGCTCTTCCTGTACCTCCTGCTGCGGCTCCCACTTTGTTACCAGAAAATAAATTCCAGCCAGCACAACCAATGCAACTACGCCAATGACAACATTACGCACTGTTTTGTTTTTTCCAGCCATTATAAATATCTCCTCCTGAACCAAACAATAATGCCGAAAATCAAAATGGCTACTGGAATCAGTATCACAATAATAATCATAGTAGTTGCTTGCACATTTGTCATTTTCAGCGTTTCTGGGCTAATCACTTTGGGACGGATACTAAGTCCAGATGGTTTTTCCGTCATCCAAGAAAAGGTGTTCAGCGTAAAGTCGCCGTTTGCATATGTTGCTTCCGAAAGAATACTTGGATATTCGACTGCCCATGCAGAACCGGATACAAAAATACGCGAATAGCTTCCGTCATCATATTGCTTTTCCGCCACTGCTGCCAAATCCAAGGGCCCCATAACATCGCCCTCTTCATAATCAGCAGTTTCAGACTGCAAATTGACCTTTCCGTAGGAATCTGCACTCGTTTGAAGCAACGGCGTAATCTGCGCATATTGCGCATTGGTTTCACTAATATCCAAGCTCATTGTTTGAAATGCCACATAAGTTGCCCTCTGGGATATTAAATTGGACGTGATATCATGTTCCATAATATCTGGAACCGGGCTTGCTCCC
>CALLNG010000171.1 GCA_938005345.1 uncultured Clostridia bacterium | reverse complement strand
GCATTCCGCGCCGCTGATGGAGGCGTTGGTCTTGATGAGGTTGCCAATTAAGCCAGCGGTTGCAAGCGCTTTGAGTATTTCTGCTTCTCCAAACGTCCTCTTTTGCTGTTCATAATAGAGCACAGCGGGTAAAACGCCGCTGGCACCGCAAGTAGGCGCGGTGACAATGATGCCGCTGTCTGCATTTTGCTCACTCACGGCAAAAGCATAGGCGCATACCAGCCGGTTTTCCTTCGTCTGCGCACTTTCATCAATATGACACTGATCTAAAAGATGCTTTGCCTTTCGCTGCACATGCAGGCCGCCCGGCAGGGTTCCGGTTTTCTGCAATCCTTCTTGAATACTGGATTTCATCGTGGTCCATACGGTATCGAGAAAATCCCAGATTTTCTTTCCCTCCACTTCTTGGACATATTGCCAAAGGCGAAGATTTTTTTCTTTACAGTATGCTGCAATTTGTGCAAATGTGTGAAGCGGGTAAAGCAGTTGGCTCTGTGGGGCAGTCAGTCCTTGAATTTGAATTTCGCCACCTCCTACACTGGCCACCTGCCAATGACCAATTTGTTTTTCTTCCTGGTATGCAAACAGTTCCATGGTGTTGGGATGGTCTAAATCAAATTTTTGAAAATCGCAGGTGATATGAACAGGGCAGGGGGACAACGCCTGCAAAATAGCTTTTTGCGTTCCGTGACCTTCACCTGTTTGCGCCAAAGAACCGTAGAGCGTGACATGAAAGCGGTCAGCAGGAGGAAAGTTTTCTTTGAAAAGGAGGCATGCCCGTTCCGGGCCAATGGTATGGGAACTGGACGGCCCTCGCCCAATCCGGTACAGTTCCCGCAAAGAAGCCATTCCTTTCGGTTTGGGACTGTTAACTTGAGAAGTTTGGCATGCGCCGGAAAACAGGGAATCCAAACTAATATGAAAGGTTTTGCAAATTTGATAGCCTGTATCAATACTCGGAACCGCTAATCCGTTTTCCCATTTGGATACAACACGGTTACTTATACCGATGCGTTCGCCAAATTCCTGCTGTGATAGTCCATGCTTTTTTCTCAGTTCATAAATTGTTTGGGACATGGTTTGACTGTTCAATTCCATCACCTCATTTGATAGCCATACAGAACATTTCTTTCTTCATTATACCAAAGAAAACCTCTACCTTTAAGAGAAAATATAAAATAGTATTTCTGTGTTGGTTGTATTGTTTCCTGGAGTTTGAATGCTTTTCTAAAATAAAAACCATTGGGCAGGAAAACAAAATTGCAATGTATGCCCAATGAAATGTCGGTTATATTAGCATGTCTCATTTTGGAGGAAATCATGCTGTCTTTTGTTGCTGTTTTTTCATAAAGCAATAGGAGCAAAATTCGGTTTATAATAACTTGTATTTCCAAAAAACGCTGCAAGGACACAAATCCTTGCAGCGTTTTGGAAATACTGCTTTACTTTTCTTGTGCGATGAGTTCTCTTGCCATTTGTACAAGTTCGTCCGCAGACAGCGGGCCGTCGATTTGCGTGAGACCAAAATACATATTTCCGCTGCTCCAGGAAATACCTTGCACCACTTCTGTTTTTGCAGTATCTGTACCGTAGCTGAATACCAATTCTCCGCGTTCCTCTGCCTGCAGTTCTTCCTGCGTTTTTTCATAGTCAGCGGGCACGGAGCGGGCAGTGTATTGTGTATAATAAAGCGGGATCCCATTTTCTGTCGCAATGATGTCTCCATCCAGCGCAAGTGTGGGATTCATGTTTTTCTGGGAAAATAGTACTTCATCGTCCGCTTTGGTATACCGGAATAGAAAAGAACGGAAGGATTCCACGCGGTTGCCCTGGTCATCTTGTGCGGTATTTTGAATTACATTGCCATTATCAAATGTATATCCATTGGAAAATGCTTCAAGCAGGATGGGGGCAAAGCCGGCATCCTTTATGCAGGTTTCTGTAGAAGGCAAAGCAGTATAATCCGGCTTTTCATGGGAACTGCTTATTAACGTGGAAATAACGCCGCTTGTTGCAAATGCGGTGATACCAAGCACCATGACGGCAGCTGCCACCAACCATCCTATTTTCTTTTTTGTCATCATACGATCATTCCCCTTTCTATGATTCCACGTTAGACTTTTTGATAAAATACGTTTTTGGGCGTTGGGCGAAATATGAATTCTGTTCATTGCGTTAAAAAATTCTTGCTCTTTCATGCCAATCCATCCTTTCTATATTCCAGTTTCAATATATCTCTGCCATATTGCAGACGTTTTCTAACGGCACTGCAAGAAATGGATAACAGTCCCGCAATTTCTTCCGTCCGGTACCCTTCTATGTAGAACAAGTATAATACAGTTTTATATTTTGCCGGTAAGGACAGGACTGCTGTTAATATGGTATAGTCTGGTTCCTGATGGCAATAATTCCGCACTTCGTCTAAGCTGACGGACTGATGCCGCTTATGAAAACGGCGCATATCGTGGCAAATATTCGTTGCGACACGAATCAGCCAGGCTTTGCGGTGTTCTTCACTGCGAAAGGGAGGGGCTTTGGTCATCCATTTGACAAAAGTGTCAGAGACGGCATCCTCCGCATCGGCAGAGTTGCATAGCATGGTAAAGCACAGCCTAAACAGCATATTCGCATAAACTGTTACGACCTCTTCAATTTCGTCATCAGCCGGCCGGTCTGAACGACG
>CALLNG010000170.1 GCA_938005345.1 uncultured Clostridia bacterium | reverse complement strand
TGCGGAACCTGCCCCATGTGCATTCATCATCCGGAAAAACCAAATTTGTGTGATAACCAGGGTATTTATGGCTTGATTCCTGATAGCCAGGAATATCGGTTGAATGGTTGGTTTGCATCACATTTGTTGGTGCGAGCAAACTCTACATTTTTTGTAGTTAACGAATTGAGTTTTGAGCAGAAACTGTTGCTGGAACCATCTGCAGTAGCAGTTCATGCAGTAGAGCGGGCGCAGTCTACCGGACTGCTAAACTTTGGCAGCAAAGTTGTAGTCCAGGGATGTGGACCGATTGGATTATTGATGATTGCTGTACTGAAAACAGCTGGAGTTTATAACATCATTGCTATTGACGGCAATGAGCAACGTTTGGCTATGGCAAAACGCATGGGTGCACTCAAAACTATCAACTTTAAAGAACATCCTAATATTGATGACAGAGTCGGTATCGTGAAAGAAGGAAATGACTTAGGTGCAGATTTTGCATTCCAGTGCACAGGCGTACCGTCAGCGGCAGCAGACTTGTGGCAGTTTGTACGGCGCGGCGGCGGGTTCTGCGAAGTTGGTTTCTTTGTGAATAACGGAGAATATACCGTCAATCCACACTTTGCGTTCTGTAATAAAGAAGTGACTTTGGTTGGATCTTGGGATTATGGTGCAAATGATTATCCGACAACCATTGCTTTTGTAAAACGGGCAAAAGAAAATAATCTTCCGATTGAAGATTTAATAACACACCGTTTTGGTTTGGATGAGCTCAATGAAGCAATGGAAACCAATATTTCGCTGCAAGGGATAAAAATAGCTTATGTCAACCAGGACTAAAGCGGCATAGCGGAAGGAATGAACAGGCATGGATGCACTTGGGATGATTGAGGTATTTGGCTTTGTAACGGCAATCTGCACAGCAGATGTTGCAGCGAAGACTGCGGACGTGAAAATCATCGCATTTGATAACAATAAACCGGCAGCTGGAGACAGTGCTGAGGTGCCTCTGGTGATGATTGTGAAAATGGAAGGACGCGTGGCTGCAGTGCGGGCAGCTGTCGAAGCGGGAAAGGCCTATGCACAGTCAAAGGGATTGTATATTACTTCACACATTATCCCGCGCCCAAGCGAAGGAGCAGAGCAAATGGCGCACCTTTGTTCTTTGGGTAGGGACAAAATAAAAAAATAGAACAGGGAAAGTTAGGAAAAGAAAGGATGTATGAACATGATGGAAGCATTGGGAATGGTGGAAACAAGAGGATTAGTTGCAGCAATCGAAGCAGCAGACGCAATGGTAAAAGCAGCTAATGTGGCACTGATTGGGACGGAAAAAATTGGTTCCGGTCTGGTAAGTGTAATGGTGCGTGGAGATGTGGGCGCTGTGAAATCAGCAACAGAAGCTGGTGCTGCTGCGGCATCCCGCCTTGGTGAAATTATTGCGGTACACGTTATTCCGCGTCCGCATGGCGATGTTGAAAAAATTCTACCAGTTTTGAAATAATGGCCATAAGAAAAAGACCAAGAAATAGTCAGGAGTGGCGGCATGGATGCAATAGGGCTTATAGAAATACAAAGTCTGGTAGCAGCAATTGAGGCACTGGATCAAATGTGTAAAACAGCGGGTGTCAGACTGATCCATATAGAACGCCATCTTGGCGGCCGAATGGTCAGTCTGGTTGTAGAAGGAGATATTTCTTCTGTGCGTTACGCTTTAGAGCAAGGCAAAGAAGCGGCAGCAAGATTGGGAAAAGTAAAAGGCTGTGAAGTGATAGCGCGCCCACATGAGGAGATTCAAAAGTTTTTAAAGTGATTGAGGTGTGACCATGGCGACAACGAGAAGAACCACGTCAGTGAAACAGGAACCACAAAAACAAGAACCAGAAAAAAAGGAGGAAATAAAAATGAACTTTGAAGCATTGGGAATGGTAGAAACGAGAGGGTTGGTGGCAGCGATTGAGGCGGCAGACGCAATGGTAAAAGCAGCAAACGTAACGTTGATTGGGACGGAAAAAATTGGTTCCGGTCTGGTAAGCGTGATGGTGCGCGGCGACGTTGGCGCTGTGAAAGCGGCAACAGAAGCAGGGTCTTCCGCAGCATCCCGTTTAGGAGAAATCGTGGCGGTACACGTTATCCCGCGTCCGCATGGCGATGTTGAAAAAATCTTGCCTGTTCTTAAATAATTTTCATAGTACCCTGTTGGATTTGGAACGGTATTTTGCCGTTCCTGCCAATAGGAAAGGAAGGTGTCAATTCTCATCCTTTCCTATTGGCAGGAATTAATCAGGAAGGAGTTGCAGTGTATGGACCAAGCGTTGGTGACAAAAATTGTACATGCGGTTATGGATACTGTGAAAGGCGATGAAATCAAAATTGGTGTTTCGCAACGGCACATCCATCTTTCGAGAGAAGATTTAGATATTTTGTTTGGCAAAGGATATGAATTAACAAAATTGAAACCACTGATGGGAAAAGAGTTTGCGGCAAAAGAGGTTGTAACTTTGGTGGGCGCGTCCCTAAAAGCAATTGAAAATGTACGTGTACTTGGCCCGGTACGGAAACAAACACAGGTGGAAATTTCTAGAACAGATACATTTTTATTGAAAATCAGTCCTCCCGTACGTCCTTCCGGTGATATCAAAGGATCAGAGCGTGTTGTCGTTGTTGGTCCCAAGGGAAGTATTTATTTAAAAGAAGGTGTTATCATTGCAAATCGGCACATCCATATGACACCGGAAGTGGCAAAGAAAAATGGTGTAAAAGACAACGACTATGTAGATGTGATGGTGGAAGGAATCAAACCGACAAAGTTTTATGATGTGCAAATCCGCGTACGGGATGATTTTAATGTAGAAATGCATATTGATACAGATGATGCAAATTCAGCTGGGCTGAGAAATGGAGACCGGGTCACGATAAACATGTAAATATCTGCTTGAATAGCTGGTTGCTGCCGCAACAGCAGGGAGAAAGCAGTTATTTGTCAAAGACAATAATTATAAAAACAGGGAAGCCATGTAAACCGATGAAAAGAACAGTGGCAGGATGGAGGGTACGATGATTTTAGGAAAAGTAATTGATACCGTTGTGTCGACCCGAAAGGTAGAAACCTTAGTGGGATATAAAATTATGGTGGTCAAATGTTTGGATGAAGAGAAAAAAGAAACAGGTAAACATATTGTGGCTATTGACCATATTGGGGCAGGAATTGGAGAAACAGTGATTGTCTGTGAAGGTGACAATGCTCGTTTTGCTTGTGATAATAAAGAGATTCCAGCCGATGCGGTCATTGTTGGAATTAATTTAGGTTAAGGGAGTATGAAATCATGCTAAAAGAACAGATTGCGCAGGCGGGCGTAGTAGGGGCAGGCGGCGCAGGATTTCCTTCCGCATTTAAGCTAGCGGATGGGATTGAAACGATTTTAATTAACGGCGTGGAATGTGAACCGCTTCTAAAAACCGATTTTTATTTATATGCAGCGGAGAGAACTTATTTAGAAAAAACGTTGGAAACGCTTGTCGAGCAAAGCGGTGCAAAAGAAGGGGTGCTGGCAATCAAACGCCATGCGGCAGAACTGCTGGAAATTGACGCGCACACGTTTGGAAAATCGTGCCGGTATGCTGTGATTGACAACATTTATCCAGCAGGAGACGAATTGGTGTTGATTGAAGAAGCGCTTGGTAAATGTGTTGGAAGTGGAAAACTGCCCATTTCACAGGGGGTTGTTGTCTATAATTTAGAGACGTTGTATAATATTGGAAAAGCATTGGAAGGAATTCCTGTCACAGAAAAATATGTGACGATAGCGGGACGTACAGACAAGACCTTTGTGCTGAAGGTTCCTGTTGGAACCAGTCTATCGTATTTATTAGAACAGGTAGGGATAGTGTTATCAGAAGATGATGCCATCATAGAAGGCGGCCCCATGATGGGAAAATTATGCGCAAGAGATACGGTCGTAACGAAGACGACAAAAGGATATTTAATATTACCCAAAGATAGCACTATAGTGACAAGTAGAAAAGTCAATCTGAATGTTGCGCTCAAACGGGCGTCTTCTGCTTGTTGTGGCTGCCGAATGTGCACAGATTTATGTCCAAGGCATTTGTTAGGCCATGCGATTGAGCCGCACAAAATTGTAAAAACGGTAGCGCAGGGTATTCAGGATATCAAAGTGTTTCAAGGTGCCTTTATGTGCAGTAGCTGCAGTGTATGTGATACAATTGCATGTTGTCAAGGCCTGAGTCCCAGAATGGTATTTGCAAGTGTGAAAGGGGAATTGGTCAAACAGGGGTTACGTCCGGCGCCGCAGGATGTAAAGCCGCGTGCAGAACGGCCTTACCGCCGTATTCCAACTGGACGAATTTTGCGCCGCTTGGGTGTGGAAAAATATAACCGTGATACTTATGAGTATATGCAGCTTTCCAATCCTAAACAGGTTGAAGTCTGTCTACGGCAGCATATTGGTGGACTATATCCGCTGGCTGTTAAAGTAGGGGATACTGTAAAAACAGGTGATCCACTTGTCACACAGGGAGAAGGGCTGGGTGCATACATTCATGCGAGTATTGACGGAACCATTACGGAAATTACAGAAAAGGCGGTGAAGATTGTTGAAAGCAATCGGAATCATTGAATGTAAAACCATTTCAAAAGGATATCAGTTGAGTGATGATATTTTGGATTTAGTATCTGTTGAAATTGTCATGGCGCAGCCGATCTGTCCGGGTAAATTTGTATTAATTATCGCGGGCGGCGTGGCGGAAATAGAAAATGCAGTCTCCTTTGCGCGGCAGGAATTTGGTTCTTCTGTAGTGGATTCCACTGTGCTTGGCAGAATTGAAGAGGAAGTATATTTATCCTTGGTTGGCGCTACTGAACCGCAGCAGCGCGATGCGATTGGAATTGTAGAAACTTTTTCTATTGCGGCTGTTATTCAGGCCGCGGATACGGCAGTAAAAACCTCAGGCGTTGAAATTGTGGAAATTCGGATTGCCCGTGGCATGGGCGGAAAATGCTATGTGCTGTTTACCGGAAGCGTTTCTAATGTAGAAGATGCAGTGAAAAATAGCAGTTCTCAGGCAGCGGAGGAAGGTATGTTGGTCGATACGGCAGTGATTGCTAGTCCACATGAGGATTTGTGGCAGTATATAGAATAGGGGAGTAAGATATGTTTGCACTGGAACGGCAAAAGAAGATTATGGAATTTTTGCAACTCCAAGGTGGGGTATTAGTAAATGACCTTAGCCGCCAATTTGGCGTTACAGAAGAGACAGTCCGGCGCGATTTAGAAAAACTAGAAAACCAGGGTCTACTGGTTCGTACACATGGCGGAGCTGTGCCGTATGAAGAAAATACAGCGGAGCTTTCTTTAGATGTACGGAAAAAGAAAAACATACCGATTAAAGAGGAACTGGCAAAAGTGGCACAGCAATTTATTGTGCCAGGGGATACCATATTTTTGGATGCGTCTACCACAACCTTTTGCTTGGCAAAGCGTATTAAACAAATGTCGGGAGTGACAGTAATTACTAATTCGCTTCGGGTGCTTACAGAATTGGCGGGATGTGATAAATTAAAAGTCATATCTGTGGGGGGCGTACTAAGCTCTAACATGTCTTTTGTCGGAAGCATGGCAGAAGAAGAAATTTTGCGGCATTTTTTTGTGACGAAGATGTTCTTTAGCAGCAAAGGTGTAACTAAGGACGCAGGTGTGTTAGAAAGTAATGAACAGGAAAGCCATATTAAATCGGCCGTTTTCCGGAATTGCAAACAAAAGTTTTATATGTGTGATGATACTAAGATTGGACAGGTAGGGTTTATCAAATTGGCACCGCTGGAAGAAATTGATACTTTTATTACCAATGCGGTATTAGATAAAAGATGGCAAAATAAATTGGAAGAATGCGGCGTCAAATTGGTGACGGAAGTATAAAATTAGAATAGCAAAAGCGCTGACCGGGTGGGCAGCGCTTTTGTGATGTTTGAAGATACATTCATTTTTGTTTTTTGGCACTTGCATTACCTTGATAACG
>CALLNG010000169.1 GCA_938005345.1 uncultured Clostridia bacterium | reverse complement strand
GACAAAATACCGTCCGGGCAGCTATTTAATTTGAACATTCATGCCTGCGGAAAACGGACTGGCCTTGCGGCAAAAACAGAGTTTGATATCCAATATGACCCGGAGGTGATGGTGTATCAGGGTCAGCAATATGCAAAGACGGGTATTACATTGAACGATGATGGCAATGGTACATTGCACGTGTCATATGCCGCTGCTATTTTGGATAGTACGGTTGCAGAATACTCCAAAAGCAGAATTGTCCAGCCAATCTTTGAAATGAGAGATCTTTCAGAAAAAAAGACAGTCAACTTAGCGATTGAGAATATCAAAGGATATGATGAGGCCGGCGATGAAGTGGAACTGGATGGGGAAGGAATCGGATATGCGCTCGAGGTGCTGCCGGTCAACCGCCTGGATTTGAACCAAGACGGCGTTGTAGGTGCGGGCGATGTGGCGTTGGCTGAGACAGAGCAGCAGAAAAAAGAAGTAGCGGAAGTTGCTGCAATTTATCCCTATAAACGGGCGCTTGTCATCACGATGGACGGCGCAGGCAAGGCGTATGATCCTGACCAGCAGTACCTGTGTGATGAATCAACAAATAGCTATGACATTGTAAGCGATTTGGGAGCACTGCGGCCCAAGGATGGGTATGCAATGCAGATGTTTAACAATGAGTTTGCCATGAGTTACACCGCACATGCGACAGATCCACCGATTTCAGCACAAAACTATTGTACCATTACCCATGGAATCCCGTGGAAATCTCTGCCTAGCAAGTACCAGTTTACCAATGATATTGCGGGAGCAACCCTCTGGCCAGACTATGGATTAGAGACGCCGCAGTATCCTTCCATGTTTTGGGCCATAAAAAATCAACAACCGGAACGCAAACTGTTTGCGGTGGCAGAATGGAATCCTATTACCAATGGCATTTTGGAGCAGGATGTCGGCACCTTTTTCCAGTATCGTGTTTCCACCGCACAAAATCCATTGTGCTTTGACCAGCTGGAAGAATATATTCACGATGGGCGTTTTAAGGACACGGCGCTGACCTATATGCAGTCTGATACCAGGGATCATTATGGACATGCAAGTGGATATTTCACAGAGGGATATTATGAAGAACTGAAACAGTTTGATGGGCATTTCAAAAAAATTGTAGAAGCAATGAAAGAACAAAACCTGTATGAGGACACCTTTTTTGTAATAAACGCAGATCATGGTGGGCACCGAAATGCAAATGGGACGGGGTCTCATGGAGATTCAAACCGTGATGTAGATATGGATATCATGATTGGGGCGCGCGGGCAGACGGTTCCGGCAGGAAAACGTCTTAACGGCGGTAATAACAAAGATATTGCGGCTATGGTGTTGAGCGCGCTGCGTTTAGAAAAACCAGATTCTATGAGCCAGTCTGAAGTGTTTGATAGCGGTCTATTCCTTGCGCAGGAAGAGATGGCATCCAAAGGGAGAACAGTTGAAAAAGTGAGTTTCAACAAACAGGGGAACCGTGCAACAATTTCCATTTCCAATAAACAGGATCAAGCCATAAAGGCGCTGGATACTGTTATCGCGTTGGAAGGCCGGAGTGTGGACGCGGTGATGCCGGGTGCAGGAATAAGTGTTGTAAGGCAAAAAGAGGAAGATGGGAAATTATATCTTACCTTAAGCGGGGAAAACCTAGAAGGGAATGTGGCGGAGATTGCCTTTTCCGATGGTGTCAACAGCAGTTTTGCGATGCAGGAAGTAATGCTGGGTACGGCAGACGGCAGTGAGATATATAGCGATTTGGAAAACCAAGAAAACGGCAGCGCTGTCATTTCTGGCAGCGGAGAAATCACAGGTGAATCCTATTTAATTCAAACAGGAGCGGCTTTACAGGCTTTTTATGCGGCAGTGTTCCACAAAGCGTCCGGCGAGGAACTGGCAGTACAGGAGGACGCCGTTATTTGGAGCGTAGAAGGCACGGAAGGAATTCGTTTGCCAGAAAATGCAGCAGGACTGGAAACAACTGTTACTGTTGCGCCGACGGTGCCTTCTGGTACGGTGTTTACCTTAAAGGCAAGCTATAAGGGGATTGTCGCCCAAAAAGAGGTCACAGTAATGGCGCAGCCGTCCCTTCCGGATAGTGTATCGGAAGCAATTGAAACAAAAGTTACATTTGACAATGGTATCGAAGCTGAAATTGGTACTACGCCAACGGTCTCCGGTTCCATGACCTATGGAGAGGGAATCCGTGGCAAAAGCGGCGTGTTCACCAAGGGGAATTTTTTGGACTTTGGTAATGTGGATTTGAAAAACAAATCCATTGTGTTCACCTTAAAATCCAACCGGTTTACAGGTGTAAAAGACCCGGTTATCCTTGCAAATAAAGATTGGAACAGTGCCAGCGGCAAAGGATTTGTTTATGCATATGCATGGAATCGTACGAACGATTATAAAACCCGGGTTGGCGATGGCAGCGAATATCAAGACGTTACCTTCCCGTACACGGGGCAAAAATGGTTCAATGTGGCGCTTATTTTCAATACAGAGGAAGGAAAGTATGACGTATATTTAGATGGGAAGCTGGTGGAAAGTTTTGATACTGCTAAGTTTGCCGCTGGATGGCAAAACGGGGCTTATTCGCTGAAATTGGGGAATGATGGAACTGGAAAATATAGTGCTAATTCCTCGCAGGAAAGCGATTATGAATTTGAAATAGATGAGTTTATGATAGTGAACAAGGTATTGACGCCGGAAGAGGTGGCGATAGTGAACCTTGCCCAGGTGCAGGTACCAGAACTAACAATGGCGGTAGAAGGTGCGGCCAGCATCACAGCGCCTGCTTCGGCACAGGAGGAAGCGATTACAGAAACCTATACCGCATCATTCTACAACGCAGAAGGGGAAAAAGTCACGGTAGCAGATCCTCAAAACATCAGCTGGACGTTGTCAGGAGCTACGGAACAGGTTACCATACCGGAAACAAGTACAGGGACTACGGTCGATGTGACGGTTACGTATGGGGCGGGCGAGCAAAATTTCAATTTAACCGCCGTTTATCAGGGCAGCGATGGCACGGGTTGCCAAGCCAGTCTGCAAGTGCCCGTGCTGGAAGCCAATCAAACACCGAAAAGCATTGAATTTGTGAAAGTGCCGGAAAAACTGGCTGTAGAGGTGCCGCAACCTGGCGGTGCGCCTGTGGAACTAAAATTCCGTGCGGTAGCAAAAGGGGCGGCTGGAGTGGAATTGCAGGATTACGTGTTGGATGCAGACAATTATTGCCTGTTAGAAAATCCTTCTTCGCAGATCGCCTCAATAGAGATGGTGGAAGAAATAGTGGATGAAAAACCGATAATTTATGCTGTTGTGAGTATAACGGATAAAGCATACGCGTTGGAAAAGCTGACATTGGTTGCATACGATATAGACCCGAATAGCCAACCCAATGCAAGACAAGAAATAACGCTTATAGTGAACCAACAACCCAAACAGATTGTGGTTGTAGGCGATGGAAGTGTCAATGTAAAAAATGCAAGTGCGCAGGTGCAGTATACGGCGAGACTTTTGGACCAGTATGGGCAAACCATGGATAGCAACATTACCTGGAAAGTGGAAAAAGCGGATATGTCCGGTGTTGGAATTAGTGCAGATGGTAGACTGGTTGTACAGCAAGGAGCAGATAGCGGGAACATTGTCATCAGTGCGACTGCGGAAGAAGCTGGTTTAAAGGCCACGAAAACGATTATGGTTTACGGGCCGGAAAACTATGTGGGCGGCGGTGGCGGCCGTCCGAGCAGCGGTGGATCAGGCGGAGGCGCTGTTGTAGTAACAGAGCCAGAAAATGGAACGGAAAGCGGGTCTGAAGCAGAAAATGGTATATCGTCCAGGCAGCCTTGGGATCGTTTCAGCGATTTACCTGCTGGTCATTGGGCAGAAAATGCGATTGTTAGCTTGATGGATAGAGGAGTTATTTCTGGAGATGGCGGCAGTCATACCATTCGGCCGGAAGCAAATATCTCGCGGGAAGAAACCGTTAAAATTATATTGGGTGTTATCGGCGCGTCTATTTTACCCGCTAGCGATGAGACAGTAGATCCTGGCACCTCTGAGTGGGCAAAGGAATACATGCTGACCGCGAAAAAGAGCGGAATAATCAAAGGGGATGAAGCTGGAAACCTAAATGGCCAACAGCCTGTTACGCGAGTGGACGCTATGGTGATGGTAGCACGTGCATTGAATGTGGGTGAGGGCAATACCGTCCTTTTGAACCAGTTTGCAGATGGTTGGCTGGTACCAGATTATGCTAAGGGAGCAGTGGCAAGATTGATTGAACTCGGTATTGTAGAAGGATATGAAGATGGCACCATTGGCGCTGGCAGCAATATCACAAGGGCAGAAATGATTGTACTGGCAGACAGAATTTCTTAATCATAGCAATCTAGAAGCGGACGAGAAAGCAGGAAACTCGTTTTTTAAAAAAGGTCACAGCTGAAATGCCGTGACCTTTTTATCTATTTAAAACAGAGTTGCGTTTGCGGTATTCCAATGGACTGCAGCCCACCTTTTGTTTGAAATAATTGGAAAAATAATATTCATCAGCAAAGGAAAGGCGTTGGGCAATTTCCCAAATTGGGAGTGCGCTTCCAGAAAGAAATTGTTTGGCGTGGACAAGTTTACACTGCATCAAATAGTCATATGGCGTAAGGCCATAGGCAGCTTTAAAACAGCGGATGGCCTGGGAACGGGACCGGCCTGCTGCTGTGGCAATTTGATTCAAAGAGAGCCGCTGGCTGTAATGGGTATCGATAAAACGTTTCATTTGCGCCGCTTCAGGTGTTGCCGCGGGTGATTGGTGAACAAAGGAGGAAAGCTGTGCAACAACCCGGTGAAAGTGCAAAGCTGCCTGCGGCAAAGAATGCGGTTCAAGCCGGGCAGCGCGCTGTGCAATCTGTAGCATTGTTTGCAGTGGCGCTTTCATGGGGCAGTTTGAAATGAGAGACACATCAGAGAGTCCATAATCATGAACAATATTAGCAACCAGAGGGCCAGAGACGTTAAACCATAGTTTAATCCACGGGTCTTCAGCACTGGAATAGTAGGTGTGGTCGCTGCCAAGATGTGTCAGATAGACATCGCCCTGCGCGGGATAATAGCGTTTGCCGCCCGTTTCTAAAACACCGTTTCCTTGCAAAATATATTCAAATGAAGCAATGGCAGAATGCTGCCGGGAGATACGGTAACTGCCGTCACAATAAGATATGCCTGCCATGAGCAGTTGGAAAGGAAGCTCCTCCTGTGGCGAAAGTGGAAGTGTAGTAATGATTTCATGCATGGTTATATTCCTCATCTAAAAAGAGTATTTATCACATTTTCAATATGATTATATAGTATTATACTCTAATTAGAATACAAAATCAATAGGCAAAGGAGGAGAAATCAATGGTACCAAGGCCGGAATATCCACGTCCCCAGTTTCAGCGTAAAAACTGGATAAATCTCAATGGCACATGGGAATTTGAAGTGGATCAAGCACAGGTGGGAAAGGAAAAGCAGTGGTATAAGCAGGGGCATTTGGCCGGGAGCATTCAAGTTCCATTTTGTCCGGAAAGCAAGTTGTCCGGCGTGGGCTGCTTGGATTTTATGAACGCCGTTTGGTATAAAAAACGCATAGAAGTACCTAAAACCTGGAGAGACGGCAGAGTATTGCTATGGTTTGGTGCAGTGGATTACCATACGACAGTATGGGTAAACGGAGAAGAGGTCGGGCAGCATGTGGGAGGGTATACGCCATTTTGTATTGATGTTACCGACCATGCGCCGCTGCTAGAAATAACTGTCTGCGCGAGGGACGACGTTAGAAGCGGCAAACAGCCGGCTGGAAAACAGAGTGAACGGTTGCATTCCTATGGAGGTTTTTATACCCGTACAACAGGGATTTGGCAAACTGTCTGGCTGGAGCACGTACCGGAGGTATATATCAAACAGCTCAAAATGACGCCGCAAGTAGAAAGCCAGAGTGTCCATTTGGAGGTGCAGCTTTCAAAAATGGTACGGCAAGCATCGCTTCAAGTGGAAGCTTGCTATGAAGGTGAACAAATGGGTAACCGGGAAATAAGTGTGAACGGGAGACAAGTTTCACTGGATTTGCCGCTTAAACAGCTGCATTTATGGGATATAGGGCAGGGACGGCTTTATGACCTACACATCATGTTTCAATTTGGAAATAGTGCCGACGAGGTAGATAGTTATTTTGGTATGCGCTCCATTAGTTGGGATGATCGGGCCTTTTACCTGAATGGGCGGCCTGTATTTCAGCGGTTGGTGTTGGATCAAGGATTTTACCCAGATGGAATTTATACGGCGCCGGAGGAGGAGGCGCTGAAAACAGATATTATGCTTTCCATGCAGATGGGATTTAACGGTGCACGGATGCATGAAAAAGTATTTGAACCAAGATATTTATATTGGGCCGATCGCATGGGATATTTGCTTTGGGGAGAATACCCAAATTGGCAACTGGATGTCAGCCAGCCGCAAAGCACGGATATTTATCTGCCACAGTGGCTGGAGAGTGTCCAGCGCGATTATAACAGTCCGGCGCTGGTAGGGTGGTGCCCTTTCAATGAAACCTGGGACTGCGGAGGACACAAACAAAACGATGACACGCTACGCAATATCTACTGGGCAACTAAAGCGGTAGACCCTACGCGTCCGGTGATAGATACCAGTGGAAATTACCATGTGATAACCGATTTTTATGATATTCACGATTATACGCAGGATCCGGGAACATTTGCGCAGCGGTATGCGCCATTACAGGAAGGCGGCGCCCCGTTTGAAACGTTTCCGCAGCGGCAGCACTACCAAGGGCAGCCGTTTTGGATTAGTGAATATGGCGGCATCGGCTGGGATGAGGAAAAGCGGGAAGACGGCTGGGGGTATGGAGACCGTCCAAAGGGAAAAGATGAGTTTTTAAAACGGTACCAGGGGCTTACACAAGTGTTGCTGTCCAATCCGAACATGATGGGATTTTGCTATACCCAACTATATGATGTAGAACAGGAGATAAATGGACTCTATACCTATAGCAGAAAACCAAAATTTAACCCGGAGGCCATTCGGGCTATCAACAGTCAGCAGGCGGCGATAGAGCGGCAAAAGTAGTGTTATAAGGGCAATTTTTGAGTGCCATAGAAAAAGGAGAACTTCAGTTTTGAAGTTCTCCTTTTTGTATCGATAATAGGTAAACCGCCTCCAATTCGGTAGTTGAGGGAGTCAACCCTTGTTCCACTTTTGTAACAACAGTTTAGGAAAGTTGCAGAGCTAGGCACAAAAATGATCTGTTTGTTTTATTACTGGGCCCGAACGGGTTTGGGGAAATAGGTCATATGAAAAAGTAATAGGAAATGAAGAACTTTTAACGGGGTGCGGAAATTGCCTGTTTCAGTTTGCTTTTTGCCGATTGTGTTCCAATAGTTGTCATGTTATAATGAAGACAAAACGAGGCTGTCTAGTTGGAAATAGCCTGAATGGACATGATTGGGAGGGGATAGTATGAAAAAAAATAAGCGGTTGGTTAGTGCAGCGCTCTGCTTGGCAATGCTGCTCGGGAGTCTGCCTGCTTGCTTCGCTGAGACAGAAACTGCGAATATGGAATTGGGCGCAGTAGAAGGGGCTGGGCAGCAGGTACAAGCCAAAGTAGGCATGGAGGAACAAGTTAAAGAGGGATTGATTGCACATTTGAAGCTGGATGGCAACGTCACAGATGAAACCGGGGTGGGAACTCCTGTATTACAAGGCGGTGCTACTTATGAAGAGGGTATCAGTGGGCAGGCAATCCGGTTCGACAGTGCGCGGGGCAAAACAAACAGTAACCGTATTGAACTGGCAGACCGCGCCGACTTGAAATTCACGAAAACATCCGCTTATACCGCTGGGATTTGGTTTAAAACGGAAGATAAGATAAGCGATTCCAATATCATGGGAAGTAAATCTTGGGACCGCGCATCTAATCCGGGGTGGTGCATAGCGATAAATAGTTCAGACAACGGGAGAATTCGGTTTGCACCTGTCAGCAAAGCGGATGGAAACAACGAATATGTCTATAAAGCGGCAGCGGATAGCGGCATATTTGATGGTTCAGGATGGGTATATTTGGTTGTGACGAGAGACGAAAACGGCGATGGGAAAATTTATATCGATGGCAAAGCGGTGAGCGCACCAAGCGCATCCATTAGTTCTAGTCCGAATGCTGAAACAGACGGCGCATTTTGTATCGGGGCAGATTATATGGGCCAGTATGGACCGGGAAATTGTGTTGCGTTTGACGATGTGAGGATCTGGAACCGGGCGCTGAGTGCGGAAGAAATTGCCTATGTCTACGCGACAACACCGGATTTGTCAAAGGTGACGATTTCAGGTAGCAGCCAGGTAGATATTTCAAATGGACAAGAAAAACAGGTAACGCTAACGGTAAAAGCCACGCAAAAAGTGGGAGGCGAGGTGACGCCGCAGGATCAAGTGACATGGAACTGCACGGCCGAGGGCGTAACAGTGACGCCGCAAGGCAATGGAGCTACCGCGGTTGTAACCGTAGCGGGAGACGCTGCGCTGCAGACCGTACAAATTGAGGCAAGCTGCCGCGGTGTGACAGGCAGTGCAACGCTGGAAATCGTGAAGGACACTGCGCCTGCCAGCGCAAAAATCATAGGAAAACATGCGGTTTTGAAACTACCAAATGACATGCAGGAATGCTACCAAGTGGAGTTTTATAATCAATATGGCATGGTGCTGGAATCAGTGGGCGACCATACTTGGTCGCTGGAAAACAACACAAGCGGTGCGTCTATAGAAGGTAACAATACCGATAACACCGTGACGGTCAAAGTACCGGCAGAAGCGGCGGCAGACAGTGGCTTTACGCTGAAAATGCAGGGTGCGGGGCAAACCGTAACGCAGGAGGTGCGCCTTGTGAGCAAGGGCGTCCTTCCGGCAGATTTAGCAGATAAAATAGAAAATAAACTTTCTTTTGAAGGAACAGCAGCGGTGGATAGCGGTGGCACCATCACGCCGGAAGTAATTGGCGGACTGTCTTTTCAGGAAGGCGTACAAGGACAGGCAGGACTGTTTACGGATGGGAATTATGTGGATCTGGGCAACTATGATTTGGCGGGAAAAACTATTACCATGGCATTTCAGTCCATTTCATTTACAGGTGTGCAGGATCCGGCTATTTTGGCAAATAAGGACTGGAACAAGGCCAATGAACAGGGATTTTTGTTCGCCCATTGCTATAACCAACTGGAGAAATTCCGCAGCCGAATCGGAAGCGGCAGTGCGAATGAAACGATTGATGTGGATTACCAGCGGGGAAGCTGGATGACGCTGGGGTTCACGTTTGAGCAGGATGCGTATTGCATATACCTGGATGGTCAGCTTGTGGAGCGCCGGACCCTTTCTGATTGGCCGGCGGATTGGATGACTAGCGGTACATACAGTCTGAAACTGGGAAACGACGGCACAGGTAACTATCAATTTAATAGTGATGAAAAGAGTAAATATCAATTTTTAGTGGATAATTTTACTATATATAACAGTATTTTATCCCAGCAAGAAATGGAAGAAATTACGGTCGTCAACACGGATCAAATGCTTCCTGAAGAAGTCATTGTCCACCCGCTGGCAGATGTTTTGGATGTAGATTTTTATGATGGAACGCCAGTGGACCATTCCCGCTATGACACGGAATATACACAGGCGGCGGGTGCAACCGTGAGTCGCGATGACTCGTTGGGGCGGAACGTACTTTCCTTAAGCGGAGAAGAAAATACCCAGGTCGCATATAAAGTTTCAAGCGCCCAGATGGGGAAGACCTCTCAAACGTTTTCTTTTGAAACAGCATTTTTAGTCAACGAGAAGAAAAATCAAACCATTGCCGGTAATACAGAAAAAGCAGGAATGAGCTATGAAATGAATGGAAATGGCCGGGTGGAACTTTGGCTGTGGTCGTCAGCACAAAATGGTTATTTTAATGTGAATGGTGTCAAACCGGGATTTGAAGTGGAAACCGGGCAGTATTACCATGCAGTGACAACCTATGATGGTGTAACGCTGAAAATCTATCTCAACGGGACGGAAGTTTA
>CALLNG010000168.1 GCA_938005345.1 uncultured Clostridia bacterium | reverse complement strand
TACACAAATATTTCCGCGCCCCGTCCATACATAGCCGTGTCTATGTCATGCGCAGGCAGTCTTCACAAGAACAGACCGAAAAGGAGAAAAGCATGTCCATCGAACGGGTAAAAGAATATTTCCGAGCCTGCGGGATAGAAAGCCGCATTCAGGAGTTTTCCGCCTCGAGCGCCACCGTCGGCCTCGCGGCAGAGCTTCTCGGCTGCGAGCCGTGCAGAATTGCAAAGACGCTGTCTTTTACGGTGAACGGGCCCCCGTACTCGTCGTGACGGCGGGAGACGCGAAAATCGACAACGCCAAGTATAAGGCTCAGTTTTCGACAAAGGCAAAAATGCTGACGCCCGAAGAAACAGCCGCACAGATCGGCCACGAGGTAGGCGGTGTGTGTCCCTTTGCGGTCAATGGTGGCGTCGAAATCTATCTCGACATATCCCTGAAGCGTTTCGAAACGGTATTTCCCGCCTGCGGCAGCGCCAACAGTGCAATTGCGCTGTCGCTGCCAGAACTGGAACGCGCGTCCGGCTGCGCAGGCTGGGTAGACGTTTGCAAAGACTGGGAGGCGGACTAAATGAACGCCGACACCTCTCCCACCCGCTACCGCGTTTATTCGGACGCGCTGCGCCGCAAATATGGCGGCAAGACCTACCGGCTGCCCATCAATTTACCCGTGACCTGTCCCAACCGGGCGGCGGGTGGCGGCTGCGCCTATTGCAGCCCCAAGGGCGCAGGATTTGAATCACTGCCCGATACGCTGAGTGTGCGCCAGCAGTTGGAGCAAAATAGCGCCTACATTGGCAAACGCTACCACGCGGATCGGTTCATTGCCTATTTTCAAAACTACACCAACACCTATCTGCCGCCCGCGGATTTTCGGGCAGCGGTTATGGATGCGGCATCTTTTGACAGTGTGGTGGAGGTGGCGGTCTCCACCCGCCCCGACTGTATCGCGCCGCCCTACCTGGACATTCTCGCACAGGCGCGGCAGGCGCACGACGTAGAAATCACAGTGGAGCTGGGCCTGCAAACCGCCAACTACCACACGCTGGCGCGTCTAGGACGGGGCCACTCGCTGGCGGAGTTTGCCGATGCTTGCCTGCAGGTGCTGCCCTATGGGTTTGACCTATGCGCGCACGTAATTGCGGATTTGCCGTGGGACACGCAGGAGGACGTGGTGGAAACCGCAAAACTGCTCAGCGCACTGCGCGTATCTAGCGTCAAGCTGCATTCACTCTACCTGCCCAAAGGTACGCCGCTTGCACAGGAGTACCAGCAGGGCAAACTCACGCTGCTACCACTAGAGGAATATGTGGAGCGCTGTGTGTTGTTTTTGGAATACCTGCGGCCGGATATCACCATTGCGCGGCTGGTGGGCCGTGCGCCGGAAGAGGATACCGTCATTTGCAACCACCACACAAGCTGGTGGAAAATCAAAGATCAAATAGAAGAAAAACTGGAGCGGGAGGACCGCTGGCAGGGCAAAAAATGCGACTATTTGGGCGGCAAGTACGTGCGGCAATGGTGCACGCCGCAGTAGGCCGGGGTAAGGAGGGCTTTTCATGGAACAACATACGCTGCAAGACAGTCTGCGCGCCTGGGAGGGTAACGCGGACTTTTGGGACGAGAGCATGGGCGACGAGTCCAATGCGTTTCACCAGCAGGTCGTGCGTCCCAGGGTCAACGAACTGCTGGACGTGCAGCCAGAGGATTTTGTGCTGGACATCGCCTGCGGCAACGGCAATTATTCTGCCTATCTGGCGCAGCAGGGCGCGCGTGTCGTTGCATTTGACTACAGCCCGCGCATGGTGGCGCTGGCGAAAAAGCGGCGCGCACGCTGGCAGGATAGTATTGAATTTTGCGTAGCGGATGCCACGGACGAAGCACAGCTGCTCGCGCTGCGGCGGGAGCGGCCCTATACCAAGGCCGTGTCCAACATGGCGGTCATGGATATCACGGACATTGTCCCGCTCTTTCGCTGCATTGGCCAGCTTTTGGCGGCGGACGGGATTTTTGTCTTTGCCACGCAGCACCCCTGCTTTATCACGCTGACGGACCAGTATCTCACACCGCACAGCTACCTGGACATTGCCATAGAAGGCCAGCCGAACAAGCAATGCTATTATCACCGCTCCCTGCAGGACATTTTCGGCGTATGCTTTCGCAGCGGCTTTGTGATAGACGGCTGCTTCGAGGAAACCTTCCGGCCCAAGGAAACGCCGGATGTGCTGATTGTCCGCGCGCGCAAACTGGCAGGCCCGCGCTAGGCGGCTTGCATGAAACGAAAAAACGGCCCTTTCCTTTTGGAAAAGGCCGCTTTATTTTTTACCACTTAATCTGACACAATTAGATAATCGCCGCCGCGGTTTTCTAACAGCGCGCTGCCGCGCTCCGTCCGCTCGGTTTCTTCACCGCCGCCGCGTGGCGTTGCGCTCTGGCGCACGGTATATTCCACATAGAGATGATCCGCGTCCAGCAGTTCCAGCTGGTCCAGGGCCACACCTTCCACCCGGAGTTTTTGCCATCTCGCATAGGACTTGTCCTGCCCGCTGTAGCACTGCTCAATTTTTTCATAAAACGGCGCGCCGCGATCCACATACTCTTCCAGCTCGTCCAAATCCTCACCGTGAAACAGCGCGGAATAGGCCGCATCATACGCGTCCTCCAGCACCTCTTCCACCTCAGCGCGCACGCTGCCGTCCGGCTCTATCGCAATGGTCTGCTCCTGATCCGTTTCCAACTGCTCTTCCCACAGTTCTCCGCCCGGAAGCTGCGCCTGGACACGGT
>CALLNG010000167.1 GCA_938005345.1 uncultured Clostridia bacterium | reverse complement strand
TCCGGTGCAAATATCCAGGAAATATACCGGCAGGCAGAAGGGGGAGGTGTTCTGCTTTCCTCAATGGGGAGTCCTAAAGAATACCCTGTCTACTGGGACAAAATGCTTATCAACGCCTCTCAAGTAACCAATCCTTCGATTGACCCCTTACGTGAACCGATGGAGACCAAGACTTTTTTAGGGAAAAAGCCGGATGAAATCAGACGGGATGCATCGGGGAAATTGGTATCCAATTTGCAGCCACAGCTGGAATTATCCATGCCTATTATGTTTTCTGCCATGAGTTATGGTTCCATTAGTTATAATGCCCACGCAAGTTTAGCAAAAGCAGCTGAGACACTGGGCATTTTGTATAACACTGGGGAAGGTGGACTGCATAAAGATTTTTACCGATTCGGTAAAAATACCATTGTACAGGTCGCATCTGGCCGGTTTGGTGTACATAAAGAGTATTTAGAAGCGGGAGCTGCGATTGAAATTAAAATCGGGCAGGGAGCTAAGCCTGGGATCGGCGGTCATTTGCCGGGGGCCAAGATTGTAGGAGACGTTTCCAAAACACGGATGATTCCAGAGGGATCGGACGCCATTTCACCCGCACCGCACCATGATATTTATTCCATTGAAGATTTAAGGCAGCTGGTGTTTTCTCTGAAAGAAGCAACGGAATATCAAAAACCCGTTATTGTAAAAGTAGCAGCAGTTCATAATAT
This sequence comes from uncultured Clostridia bacterium, assembly GCA_938005345.1. Taxonomy (GTDB): domain Bacteria; phylum Bacillota; class Clostridia; order RUG12999; family RUG12999; genus JAAWTG01. The sequence continues at coordinate 2,168 of CALLNG010000167.1, read as the reverse complement.
TGCGGCCATTGCCAGCGGAATTGCCAGGAGCGGTGCAGATATTATTGCCATTGACGGTTTCAGGGGCGGTACTGGTGCAGCGCCGACTAGAATCCGTGACAATGTGGGGATTCCTATAGAACTGGCCCTAGCAAGTGTGGATCAACGGTTGCGTGAGGAAGGCATTCGAAACAGTGTATCCATTGTTGCGGGAGGTACCATCCGCAGTAGCGCCGATGTGGTAAAAGCGATTGCGTTAGGTGCAGACGCTGTTTATATTGCAACCAGTGCATTGCTGGCATTGGGGTGTCACCTATGCCGCAGCTGCCATACGGGGAAATGTAACTGGGGAATTGCCACGCAGCGGTCTGATTTGGTTAAACGGCTAAATCCAGAAATAGGGGCGCAAAGGCTAGTGAACTTATTGACAGCTTGGAATCGTGAAATTAAAGAAATGATGGGCGGCATGGGAATTAATTCGATTGAGGCACTGCGCGGAAACCGGCTCATGCTGCGCGGTGTGGGATTGACACAAAAAGAACTGGATATTTTGGGGATTGCGCATGCGGGTGAATAGATTCTAACAGGCAGTAATTCCAGAAATCCAAAATTTGGGAGGTGTACAGGTATGAAATTAAACGTTATGGGAAACAAACTACATTTTCGCGAATTAAACGAACAGGTACGAACATCAAAGGATAGTGAAATTGTTTTGGAAAATTGTATCGGCCAGCGTTATATCGGCAGTGGTTTGTCTGGTAAGCATCTGACTATTTATGGTACGCCGGGCAATGCGCTGGGTGCTTATTTGAACGGGGCAACCATTACGGTTTATGGTAATGCTCAGGACGCGGCGGGAGATACCATGAATGCGGGGGGGATTTATATACATGGTTCCATAGGAGATGCGGCGGGTTATGCGATGCGCGGTGGTAAAATCATGGTGGAAGGCAATGCAGGGTATAGGGCCGGTATCCATATGAAAGCATATCGGGAAAAGTTGCCAGTTTTAATAATTGGAGGATGTGCAGGAAGTTTTTTAGGAGAATATCAGGCGGGAGGCCTTATAGTAGTGCTCGGGATTGGTTGTGAAGGAGTACCAGTGGGAAATTTCTGCAGCACCGGAATGCATGGCGGAAAGGTGTTTGTTCGATCTTCAGAGCCGGTGAAACATTTGCCGCCACAGGTAGAGATTCGACAGGCAGAGGAACAAGATCTGAAAGAAATTGAATCGTATTTAAAGGAATTCTGCCAAGAATTTCAAAAGGACTTCCAAACGCTTATGAAAAAAGAGTTCTGGGTGATATCCTCTGCAACGCACAATCCATATCAGCAGCTTTACACAGCAAATTGAGAAAAAAATAGAAAAAAACTCTTTCCATTTTTCTAAAAATACGCTATAATAAATAGATGAATCAATCGGATAAAATGTCTGCGGGTTCCAAAATTTGCCAAACCTTATAAAGCGGGGAAAGGCATAAATCGTTTAAAGTGAGGTGAGGGCATGCGTTATACAGAGAAGGAAGTATTGCAATTTGTGGAGGAAAATGATGTCAAGTTCATTCGCTTGCAGTTTTGTGACATATTTGGCGCTGTAAAAAATATTGCGATTATGGCAAACGAACTGCCGCGCGCATTTAAAAGTGGAATTTCGTTTGATGCCTCTGCAGTGAAGGGATTTATGAATATTGAAGAATCCGACTTGTATCTATTTCCTGATCCATCTACGTTGGTGGTATTGCCATGGCGGCCACAGCAAGGAAGAGTCGCGCGGTTTTTCTGTGACGTAAAGCGGGCCAATGGGGAACCTTTTGACGGAGATGGTAGAACGTTGCTGAAAAAGGCCGTGGCTCGTGCATCCGAGCAGGGATTTGTGTGTGAAATTGGTTCAGAATGTGAATTTTATTTATTCGAGTTGGATGAGAACGGAAATCCTACAAAAAATCCACATGACCGGGCTGGATATTTGGATGTTGCGCCGCTTGACCGTGGAGAAAATGTGCGCCGGGAAATCTGTCTGACATTAGAGGATATGGGAATTTGGCCAGAGAGCTCCCATCATGAGCAAGGACCAGGCCAAAATGAAGTGGATTTTCGCCATGCGGATGCGCTGAGTGCAGCAGACAATTTAGTAACGTTCAAGACGGTGGTAAAAACCATGGCAAACCGCAATGGCTTGTATGCCTCGT
>CALLNG010000166.1 GCA_938005345.1 uncultured Clostridia bacterium | reverse complement strand
GATATTGTTGGAAAAAATTATGAAAATTATGATTCCATGATTGTATTATCCCATTTTAAAGGCCATGCTATGGGTGGCTTTGGCGGAGCAATAAAAAATATTTCTATTGGAATTGCTTCTCAAAATGGGAAGAATTATATACATTCTGGAGGTCACAGTGAATCTAGCTTTAGCGGCGGCACACAAGACCAGTTCCTTGAGTCTATGGCAGAGGCCGCACAGGCGGTTCATAACAACAAGCAGGACAATGGAGGTATTGTTTATATCAGTGTCATGAATCATCTTTCTGTTGACTGTGATTGCGATGCGAATCCGGCGATCCCGGAAATGCACGATGTGGGAATTTTAGCTTCCTATGACCCGGTAGCGCTGGACCAGGCTTGTGTTGATATTGTATATAACACAAACCTGGAGGAAAGCGGTGCTTTAAGAGAACGTATTGAATCAAGAAATGGTATACATACGCTTGAGCACGCCGCTAAAATTGGCTTGGGAAACCGGTCCTATAACTTAGTCAATATAGATGAATAAAGTTCCAGCTTGCAGGCAAAACACGATAATTTTATCATAGAAGGAGATAACCACAGTGGTGGCTTTCGCCGCATTTTATGCGGCAGGCCTCCCTTTTATAGGAGGAATCATCTCATGAAACAGCATCATATTCGAAATATCTTGCAGAGCGTGGCGGACGGCAGCATAACCGTCGCTGAAGCGGAACTTGCTATCAAAACAGCACCCTTTCAAGACTTGGGGTATGCGAAACCAGATCATCATAGACGAGTACGGCAAGGCGTAGCGGAGGTGATCTATGGACAGGGAAAAACGGCGGAGCAGATTATCGGCATTGCAAACGCTTTACGTGATAACGGCCAGCAAACAGTTTTAATTACCCGTTTGGACAAAGAAAAAGCAGAGATGGTAAAGATTCAACTTCCACTTGCCTATCACGAACTTGGAAAAATTGGAATTGTAGGCGAGCCACCTAAAAAACGTACGGGCAAAATCATTGTTGCCACAGGTGGCACGAGTGATATACCAGTGGCGGAAGAAGCGGCACTGACTGCTGAAGTTTTGGGAAACCGTGTAGTGCGGCTTTACGATGTGGGGGTTGCCGGTATCCACCGGTTGCTTGCGCATGCTGATGAAATGATGAGCGCCAATGTCATCATTGCAATCGCTGGAATGGAGGGGGCTTTGGCAAGTGTTATTGGAGGCCTTGTGGATTGCCCTGTGATTGCTGTGCCAACAAGTGTAGGTTATGGCGCAGCGTTTGGCGGTGTCACAGCACTTTTGTCTATGCTCAATTCCTGCGCAAGCGGCGTCAGTGTTGTAAATATTGACAACGGTTTTGGTGCTGCATATCAGGCCAGTATGATTAATCAAGCGGGAGGGAAATAACATGAAAACATTATATCTTGACTGTAGTATGGGCGCGTCAGGCGATATGTTAATGTCAGCGCTGGTAGAACTTCATCCTAATCCAGATATCTTTGTAAAAAGCCTGAATAACCTTGGTATCCCAGGAGTTTTAGTTGAACGGCAATCAGCGGTTAAGTGCGGTATCACCGGAACCCATATAGAGGTTTCTGTACATGGGCAGCATGAGAACGAACAGATGCATGCCCATCCCGACTTGAAAGAATATCATTATCACGAGCACCATCATACCGGTATGCACGAAATAGAGCATATTGTCAGCCAGTTTGCCCTGCCGGGAAAAGTAAAAAAAGATATTTTGGCGGTTTATCAACTGATTGCACAAGCGGAAAGCAAAGCGCACGGCTGCGAAATCGACCAGATTCATTTTCACGAAGTGGGTACTATGGACGCAGTTGCTGATATTACAGGTGTGTGTATGTTGATACAGGAACTAAACCCCGAAAAAATAGTGGCTTCGCCCGTTCATGTGGGATATGGGCAGGTAAAATGCGCGCATGGGATTTTGCCTGTCCCTGCACCGGCAACAGCGTATATATTACGTGGTATCCCAATTTATGGCGGGAGCGTACAGGGAGAATTATGTACTCCGACTGGAGCGGCGCTGTTAAAACATTTTGTCCATTCTTTTGGCAATATGCCGGAGATAGAAATCGAAAAAATCGGATACGGCATGGGTACCAAGGATTTTGATACGGCAAACTGTCTGCGTGTTATGCTGGGTGAAACAAAGGAACAAACAGACCAGGTTTTGGAATTATGCTGTAATATTGACGATATGACAGCAGAAGAAATTGGTTTTGCTACAGAACGGATTTTAACGGCAGGCGCATTAGAAGTTTTTACGACTGCGATTGGCATGAAGAAAAACCGGCCGGGCATCTTGCTCTCCTGCCTGTGCAAACTGGCGGTAAAAGAAACCGTTCTTGCTGCAATGTTTCAATACACTACTACACTTGGGATACGGGAGCATTTATGTAACCGTTATGTATTGGAAAGAACAGAAAAAAAACTAACAACGCCTTATGGAGCCGTCCGCATAAAACAGTCCAGTGGTTATGGCGTGCAACGAACCAAAACGGAGTATGATGATCTTGCCAAAATTGCGGAAGAACAAAAAATTTCAATTTGTGAAGCGCGTAGGTGGATAGATAAGGAGCTTATTAATAATGGAACTGAAAAAGAAATATGAACAGCTCAAAGAATATCTTATCGCTTTAGGCAGTGTAGCAGTTGCTTTTTCCGGTGGCGTGGATTCAGCTTTTTTATTGAAGGCTGCCAAAGAAGCGCTCGGAGATAAAGCAGCAGCTGTCACTGTTCACTCTTGTTTTATGCCGCATAATGAAAGAAAAGAGGCACAGGAGTTTTGCAGGCTGGAGCAAATCCGCCAAATCATTTGTGAAGTGAATCCGCTTTCTGTTGACGGAATTGCGGACAACCCGCCAAACCGCTGTTACTTGTGTAAAAAAGAGATATTTAAAACAATGCAGGAGGCCGCCGCACAACATAACTTTTTCTCTGTTGTAGAAGGATCTAATTTGGACGATAATGATGACTACCGTCCCGGCCTTCGTGCGATTAGGGAACTCGGGATAAAAAGTCCACTACTAGAAGTAGGATTTTCAAAACAAGAAATACGCGAGATGTCTAAACGGTTAAAAATCTCCACTTGGAATAAACCGTCTTTTGCTTGTTTGGCTTCTCGATTTACATATGGAGACCATTTGACGGAGGAAAACTTAAAACGGGTGGAACAAGCGGAAGCAGTTTTGGCAGGCTTAGCATTTCAGCAGTTTCGTGTCCGCAGTCACGGCGATATGGCAAGAGTGGAGGTGCCTCCGGAGGATTTTTTAAACTTACTGAAGTATCGAAAACAAGTTTATAAAGCATTTCAATTACTTGGATTTGCTTATGTATCTATGGATTTAGAGGGCTACCGCACAGGCAGTATGAACGAAGTTTTAGGGAAAATGAGGTGAAGGATATCATGAATCCGTTACTTGAGGTGATACGGCGGGAAGCTATATATCTTTGGTATTATTTCGATCTTCAGCTTCGGCAAATATTGCTTTATTGGGCATTAGGAATTGTAATTGGTTCCGTCGTTTCGGTATTTGGAAAAGAAAGAATACATAAACTGCTAATAGCAATACAGGATAAGCATTTGGGCATAATCGGGATTATCCCGGCAAGCCTGTTGGGAATCGCTTCTCCGCTCTGTATGTACGGAACCATTCCCATTGCTGCGGCATTTTCGCAAAAAGGGCTGCGGGATGACTATCTTGCCGCATTTATGATGAGTTCGGTACTGCTCAATCCGCAGCTATTAATCTACAGTGCTGCATTGGGTCCGGTTGCACTTATCATCCGGTTTGTTTCTTGTTTCTTATGCGGTGTGCTTGCAGGTATTCTCATTCGAATATTTTATCAACGTACGAAGTTTTTTGATTTTACGCATTTTGAAGAGCGGAAAAGCCATGATACCGATCCGAATATGGTCAAACGGCTTTTGAAAAACATCGGAAGAAACATCAAGGCAACTGCGCCGTGGTTTCTAATTGGTATAGTACTATCAGCGGTATTTCAGCGCTATGTACCAGCTGAGAACTTTGCAGGACTCTTTAATGATCGGAGATATGGACTCTTAATGGCTGCAACGGTAGGTGTACCGCTGTATATGTGTGGAGGTGGGACAATTCCTCTTTTGCAGCAATGGTTGGCTTCCGGTATGAGTATGGGAGCAGCGGCATCTTTTATGATAACAGGGCCGTCCACTAAAATTACCAATCTAGGTGCACTGAAAACGGTGTTAGGAATAAGACATTTCATTTTGTATCTGGCTTATGTAATTCTGTTTTCGTTAGGAATTGGCGCATTAGTAAACGGACTATTATTGATATAACGGGTTTCAGATAAAAACAGTACTTTTCCACCAAAAACGTTTATGCAGCAAGGGTAAAAAAATGACTCGAAAATAGGGGGATCTCTGTTTCTGGAGATTTATCCCACTGTAAATTCTCTTTGATAGATCCCACCTTTTTGTATTGTAAATATTCATTTTTATCGTATAAGGACAGAATGTAATTTATTAAAGAGCCGAATCCATCACCAATCGGTATGAGGTTCGGCTCTTTGTGCTTTGGTGCGGATGTTCCTATAAGATGTATTAAAAAATACCGTAATAGCAAAAATTTCCAGCCGCCAATTTGCAGTATTCCTTCTAAAATTAAATATTTTTCTTTTTCTAAAATGTGTTGATTTAAAAAGTTGTTTCACCACACCAATTAGATCCCGCTTTTTAGCAATAGCATAAACTCCCTGCATATTCTCATAAGTCACAACGTACGAGCTATACTGTATCAAACAAAAGTGGCCAAATAAAATAGCCTAGTATTCCGGCACTTCCACGTTGGAAGAGCCGGAATACTAGGCTTACAATTTGGCTCGCGGGACCAGGTTAATCCAATTCCAGCGTACCAGTGTATAGTTGATAGTATGTGCCTTTCAGCTTGAGTAGATCCTCATGGGTGCCTCGCTCAATGATACGGCCGTGATCCAATACCATAATGGCGTTGGCGTTTCGCACAGTAGAAAGGCGGTGCGCGATGATAAACACGGTGCGTCCGGTCATCAGCGCGTCCATGCCGCGCTGCACAATGGCCTCGGTACGTGTGTCAATCGAGCTGGTCGCCTCGTCCATGATCATCACCGGAGGATCAGCCACAGCCGCACGCGCAATGGCAAGCAACTGACGTTGGCCCTGGCTGAGGTTTGCGCCGTTACCGCGTAGCATTGTGTTGTAACCTTCGGGCAGCCGACGGATAAAATCATCTGCGCCGGCGAGTTGTGCCGCGGCAATACACTCCTCATCGCACGCATCCAGGTTGCCGTAGCGGATGTTTTCCATCACCGTGCCGGTGAAGAGGTTCGTATCCTGCAATATAATACCCAGACTTTGGCGCAGATCCGATTTCTTGATTTTGTTGATATTAATACCGTCATAGCGGATTTTGCCATCGTTGATGTCATAGAAACGGTTGATAAGGTTTGTAATTGTGGTTTTACCAGCTCCAGTTGATCCTACAAAGGCTACCTTCTGGCCCGGCTTTGCGTATAGGGAGATGTTATGCAACACGGTCTTTTCCGGTGTGTAACCAAAATTGACATCATAAAAACGCACATCACCCTGTAAGCGGGTGTAGGTGGTTGTGCCATCATGGTGCTGATGTTTCCACGCCCAAATGTTGGAGCGCTCCTCGCACTCATCCAAACTGCCGTCAGCATTTACCTTGGCATTTACCAAAGTGACATAACCCTCGTCAGTCTCTGGTTGTTCGTCCAGCAAGGCAAAGATACGGTGCGCGCCTGCCAGTCCCATAATTACCATGTTGATCTGGTTGGATACCTGTCCGATGGCACCCGCGAACTGTTTTGTCATGTTCAGGAACGGCACCACAATGCTAATACTGAAAGCCATGCCGGATATGCTGATATTGGTCACATCTGTCAGCATAAGCGCCCCGCCAACTAGAGCTACCACCACGTACATGATGTTACCAATGTTGCTTAGCAAGGGCATCAGGATGTTGGCAAAGCGGTTACCGTTACGCGCATTGTAGAAAATTTCACCATTGACTTTGTCAAAGTCGGCCTTGGCACTCTCTTCATGACAGAATACTTTAATCACTTTCTGCCCTGTCATCATCTCTTCCATAAAAGCCTCGGCCTTAGCCAACGTGACCTGTTGACGCAGAAAGTATTTGGAAGAACGGTTCGTAATGGCACGGGCTGCAAACACCATGCAGACGACGCCAACCACGACAATCAGGCCCAAAATGATACTGTAATACATCATGATACAGAATACGGTCAGCAGTGTCACACCAGAGATCAGTATTTGCGGTAAGCTTTGACTGATAAGCTGGCGCAGAGTATCCACATCGTTCGTGTAATAGCTCATGATGTCACCGTGGCCGTTGGTGTCGAAATATTTAATGGGTAAATCCTGCATATGACTGAACATTTTTTCACGCAGCTTTTTTAAAGAACCCTGTGTGATGATAGCCATCATCTGCGTGTAAAATGCGCCAGCAGCGAGGCTAATGAGATACATTGCAATTAAAATTGCTACATAAGTGAAAATGCGCCCAGACACAGCAGCCCAGTTACCGCTCTTGTAGGTATCGTCAACGATGGCAATGATATTTTGCATAAACACCGCAGGTACAGAACTGACAATGGCGTTGATGAGAATACACACCAGCGTGATAGGCAACAACACCGGATAAAATTCAAACAATGTGCGCAGTAACCGGCGCAGCACACCCTTGGGCGCACGCTGGCCCCGGGCCGTTGTGGAGGGTGCGGCATTGGTTTTATTCTTCGCCATCTTGATCACCTGCCTTGTTCTGGGAAGTATATACTTCGCGATAGATTTCGCTTGTTTTCATTAATTCTTCATGGTTGCCAATAGCACTGATACGTCCGCCGTCCATCACAATGATGCGGTCAGCATCCTGTACGGAGGCCACTCGCTGTGCGATGATAATTTTCGTGGTCTCTGGGATGAATTTGCGGAAGCCCTGGCGAATCAGTGCATCGGTACGTGTGTCCACGGCACTGGTGGAATCATCCATGATCAGCACCTTGGGTTTTTTCAGAAGTGCACGTGCAATACACAAACGTTGCTTCTGGCCGCCAGAGACATTGGCGCCACCCTGTTCAATCCATGTGTCGTATTTGTCAGGGAACTGCTGGATGAACTCATCGGCCTGCGCTAGTTTACAGGCTTCCAACATCTCTTCGTCAGTGGCATCGGGGTTGCCCCAACGTAGATTGTCTTTAATTGTGCCGCTGAACAGGACATTTTTTTGAAGCACCACAGCAACG
>CALLNG010000165.1 GCA_938005345.1 uncultured Clostridia bacterium | reverse complement strand
AAAAAACAGCAGCAGCACCACAAAGGTAGCAATGCCAAAAATGGTAGTGTTCATCCGCCGGCGGAACAGTGAGATGACAATTAAAACACATCCCGCAAGCAGACATAAAAATAAAATCATACCGATGATATTGGTCGCCATCATGGTTGTTCGTTCCCCTTTTCCATATTCTGTTTCCATTATAAAGAAAACCACATCAAATGTCAAGCGGAGGCTGGTTTTCTTTTCTTTCTACTTGACATTTTTCCCAATTCGCGCTATAATATGAAATGCAAATCATTCGCATTTATCTTCTCCAGCAGAAAAAGGTTGCTGGAGGGAGTGGAGGCGTGACAAAACGGGGGAAAGCGCATGTTGGAAGAATTAATACATATTTTGGAGCATACAGTGTGGGACAGTTTGAAAATGCTGCCCTTTTTGTTTGCCGCTTATCTGTTGATAGAATTCGTAGAACACAAATCGGCAGGACGCCTGGAACGGGCGCTGAAAGGGGCTGGGCGCTTCGGCGCAGTGGGCGGCGCACTGCTGGGATGCATTCCCCAGTGCGGATTTTCAGCTGCCGCCGCGAATTTATATGCGGGCCGGGTGATCACGCTAGGAACGCTGGTCGCAGTGTTTATTTCCACCTCGGATGAAGCCATTCCGGTGTTGCTGGCGCATCCTGGCAGCCTAGGTGTGATTGGCAAGTTGCTGCTAGTAAAAATTATTTTAGCTGTGGCAGCAGGTATGGTAATAGACTTGTTTTTTGTCAAGCCTGCAAGTACGCAAGATACACAGGAACATTTGAAAAAGATATGTACGCACTGCCACTGCAGTGGAGGCCATATTATAACGTCTGCCCTGCGGCATACAGCACAGATTTTTTTCTTTATTTTTCTCTTTACCTTGGTTATCAATATTCTCATTGAATGGGTGGGCGAAGAGAATCTTTCCACTTGGCTTATGCAGGACAGTATCTTTCAGCCGTTGCTTGCAGGCCTGTTTGGCATGATTCCAAACTGTGCTTCCTCTGTGATTTTGACGGAACTGTATTTGGCGGGCAATCTGTCTTTTGGGTCGGCAATGGCAGGACTTTCTGCCGGAGCAGGTGTAGGGCTGGCAGTTTTATTTCGGGCAAACCGGCCGATGAAAGAAAATATTGGAATTGCTGTACTGTTATGGGTGGTTTCCGTAGTAGTAGGCATTCTATTGCAGGGGATGGGACTATGACAGCAGAGCGGGTATTGACTTCATTACACTTGAAATGTACGGCAAAGCGGATGGCCATACTGGAATTTTTGTCTAGCAGCGATATGCCTGTCACAGCAGAAGAAGTGGCTACACACATTGGGGAAGCGGCACACGTATCCACCGTGTACCGTTTTTTAGGAATACTGGTGGAAAAGGGGCTTTTGATTCGGGAAATTCACCAGGACGGTATTGCCTATTATCAATTTCCCCATCCTCATCATCACCACGTATTAACTTGCCGTCTTTGCCACCGCAGGGTAGAATTGCCAGACTGTCCACTTGCGCAGCTCGAGCAACAGCTAGAAGTGCAGACAGGGTTTCATATTACAGGGCATTTACTGGAATTTATGGGCGTTTGCCCCACTTGTTCTGCCCAGCAAGAAGAACGCGGAATAGAAAGAAAAAAGAAACAGATTGGGAACAAAACGGGAACAAAATGCAGTGGTATACCGTCCAAATAAATGGAAAAGAATATGAAGGAATGAAAACCAATGAAAAAATACCTACTTGTTTTTTGTGCGCTGTTTACTTTAATTTTTTGTACATACGGTGGATTTAGTGCACATGCGGAAAAGGACATTGATATTATCTTAAATGGGCAAACAATTGCCTGTGATTCGCCGCCGCTGATCCAAAACAATCGGACAATTGTTCCCATTTATTCCATTGTAACGCCGCTGGGCGGAAACGCTGTATTTGATGGCGCGATGGGCCGGGTGACAGTTACGGTGGATGGAAAGAACATTGTGTTTACGATTGGTTCAGCCAGTGCTTCGGTGGATGGTATAACTAAGCAGCTAGACGCGCCGGCGAGTATTATCAATGACAGAACCATGATTCCCGTTCGGTTTTTAGCAGAGGAATTGGGGTATCGTGTGCAATGGGACGGCGCAAGCCGTGCGGTGTTAATTGATACGCCGTCTACAATAAAACAGATTACCGACGTTTGGGTGAAATAAGGCGGCAGTATGCTCACGGTCAGCATTCAGGCAAATGGGAATCTATCTGGCTATCAAGTGGAGGATTACCATAATCCAGAGCGCACGGTGTTGGACTTTCCTGGATTTGAGCTAGCGCGAGGATTTGAGGAATTAATTTCTGCGGATGGATTCACAGGGCTCCGTTCCGGCAACCATGACGGTTATGCACGGCTGGTGGTGGATTTGACCAAAGCCGTTTCTTATACGGCACAACTCCTCAATGGCAATACACGCCTGGATATTCAGTATACGCTGTCGGAGGGAAGTACGGAAGTGATGACTCCGCCGGAGTCAAATGGAAGAATCCGAGTGGTTATTGATCCAGGACATGGTGGAAGCGACCCAGGTTCCTTGGGAAAGGACGCAAACGGTAATGTCGTTATGGAGGAAAAGGATCCCAATCTAACTATTGCACAGGGTGTTTATAATATTTTGACAGTAGCAGGATTTGATGTGATCATGACACGCTATGACGATTCTTATCCATCGCTCAAGCAGCGGACGGATATCGCTAATAACTATGGCGCAGATTTGTTTATCTGTATTCATAACAATGCATCGGATGACCCGTCTTTATCCGGTACCATGACATTCTACAGCGGGCCTAAGGATGAGTCTGGGATTGGAAAGTATAGTTCCAGAGTGCTAGCAGAATACATTCAAAATGAATTACTGCAAAATTTGGGAACCCGCAACTTGAATGTGAGGGAAGGACACGACTACTATGTGATTAATAAAACAAATATGACCGCCGTTTTGGTGGAGGTATCTTATGTCACGAATGAAGCTGAACGCGCGAAGCTAGCGGATGTGAACTATTTAAATATGGCGGCGCGTTCCATCGCAAACGGTATTATGAAAGCAACGGGGATACTCGCGTCATAATAGGTAAGACGGCGGCAGCCAGGACAACATGTTGTCCTGGCTGTTTTTTGGCGCTTATAGCTTGAAAAACCACTGGTTATACCAGTGGTGGATAAAAATACTTTAGTATAAAAAAACGTCCGGATATAATAGGAAATGAGATTTGGCGATCGCATTACTAAAAAATATCAGGAGGTTTTAATCATGAAAAATGAAATAAAATATTTGGAGCATTCTACATATAGAGATGCCAGTATCATATAGTGTTTGCACCAAAGTATAGGAGGAAAGTAATATACGGAAAAAATAAAAGCGGACATAGGAAAAATGATAAGAAAATTATGTAATGAGAAAAAAGTAGAACTCATAGAAGCAGAAGCATGTCCGGATCCCATCCATATGTTAGTGAGCATTCCTCCGTACATAAGTGTATCACGGTTTATGGGATATATCAAGAGCAAAAGAGCGTTAATGATATTTGATAGACATGCCCAATTAAAGTATAAATATAGGAAGAGAAATTTTGGGGCGAGAGGGTACTATGTGGACACGGTAGGAAAGAATGAGAAAATGATAACAGAGTATATACGAAACCAGATGCAAGAAGATTACATATCAGATCAAATAACAATAGAAGAAAATGTAGATCCATTTACAGGAGAAAAGAAAGGCAAATAAAAGAACAGCCATCGATAGATGGCTGCCCGTGATAGTAATGCGATGTCAAATTTTCAATACCGCCTTTAGGTGGTGAGCAAGGGCTGCCCCTTCTAGGGGCTGGACAAGCCACCAGTTTACTGGTGGTCATGACTGTTATTTCTAAATTTAACGGTAAAACTACTTGCTTTATTGTATATTTAAACCTGCTTTGGATAGTTTGTGTGGCAACTACTTATACAGTATAGCATATAACCGGGCAACCCTTTTTCGGATTGCTCGGTTGTTTTTTGAGGGCTGTCTTAATGCGATAGCCCCTTTTTCTAGGAAAACAAAACAATTAGTTTTCTGCCGGATTCATGCGAAAATCTAAATGCGGAGGAAGCGGATAATGCTGTGCTACATAGGCAGCAAACTGTTCGTCTTCAGCTACACCGTCAGCCAGCGCGCGTTTTTCTGCATAGTGTTGCCACAACTCCTCCAACGAGCCCTCGCCTTCACGTAGATCCGCCATTTCAAAGCCAGAATGCAGCAACTGTCCACATTCCTCTATCCGGTCAAGCGCAAGATAGGCGCTGGCAAGCAGATACAGTAAACGTCCGTTTTTCTGCAATTCCTCCGGCAGTTTTTGGTAATATTCTACCCATTGTACATCTTTGCCGGTTGCATGATAATCGGCAAACATATACCGCAGAATCCAGTAATTTTCAGGAAGGCAATTCCATGCGCGCGCCCAGTACTGGCAGGCGGCCATATGTTCTCCATTCTGGCCTGCCAATAACGCCAGGCAGTACAGGGCTGCTGGGTTTTCCTGCTGTGCGCAGGATTTTTCAAAAGCCTGCCGAGCGGCCTCCATATTTCCGTCAGCATATTGTATCACACCGATATGTAGCGTAGTGAGCCAACTGGGATGTGCTTGCGCCGCTTGCTCCAGTAGCGTAAGCCACTGTGGCTGTGCCATATATCCTTTTGGTAAGGATTGTCCTTCTTCAGCATGCATAGTTCCGGTTTGCAGCAGCGTAAGCCATGGCTTTTGTTCCTCGGTCATGGATTCCGCTGGGAAGATTAGTGTATCACATAGGGGTGGCTGGCCAATTTTATGCAGACGTTCGTTTTCCAACGCGGCCCATCCTGAACCGCACTGTACGAGGGTTCCATGCTGGCCCAAAATTGTGTGGGCAGTGCGCTGCAATTCCTGCTCCAAATAATTCTCCGGCAGCATATGTTCTAGATTTGTACCGACATGAGCACGGGCCGTATTCCAATCGAGACCGTGTACGGCCTCCGGATTGGCTTCCATGTATCCATAGGCCTCCAGCCAGCTCCAGGATGCTTTTGGTTCCATGGGCACACAACCATATTGTGTCCGCCCTAATCCCGCTTGAATTTCAATATAAGGAGCTATGGGACGGGTAAGAAAATTTTGCCAGCGGCGGCCGCCGCTGCCCATCCCCCACAGAAAGAGTTTCCGTCCCTTGAGACGGCTGGTAGAGGTTTGCACAAGCCCCTTGCCCTGTTCATCTAATGCGGCGATATATTTACGCTTTTCATCGGGAACATAGAAAAAATAGTCTACTGCGTGCTGCTGGACGGCACTGTAGGTAGCGTCCATGTGATGTATATAGGGGATATCTACTTTGCTGACGCCGCCGCGATAGTCGTTGGTATAACTGCTGTCTGCATCCACGATAACACGGGTTCCAATGGTTTCTGGAACAGCAATGTTGGACCACCAGTAGGTGGGAACTTCCTTATTCAGACAATTTTTGATGTTTATGCGTACTAGCAAAAACTCGCTATCATCCGGTAAATATGCATCGATTTCATAGCACTGGCGGCTTACACGTTCCCATTCATAAAACCGGAGAACCGGCGTACCTGTCTCACTGTCTGCCAATTGTTCACAAAAAACAGGTGAGCATGTAAACGGGCTATGTCCAATCAGCCCAAAATTCCATTCAACGCCACCGGCAAACCACGCGTTGCGAATTGCCAGGTTGCCAAATTGTAAAACCGGATTGCGAAATAATAATTCTCGCTTAAGTATTTTGTGATATAAGGACCAAAGCCGCCCACCATATTCCGGAAGAAAAACAGCCTGCAGAATCTTGTTTTCTAAAATGGCAGCTTTCACATGGCGTTCTTGTTTATCACGTGTGTAACGGTCCTGCAGCGTATAGGGCAAAATGGTTTTGTGCACGCCATACCCTAAATGCAAATCATCGCCGGAGGTAGGAACGGTTTCATGCAAATGTGGATCAGGATGCAGCATGAGAGGCGGGAACGGATTCTCTGGACCTAACTGCGCTGCGTTAAGTGTGATGTGCTCAAAACGAAGTTCACTCATAGGAACTCCTCCTCTATATCTTAAAATTTGCATTATGGAATCTACTTTGAGAATTGGGAATATTATACGCCCATATGTAACCGTTGTATTTGCAAATTTCTTCACTACATTTGCAAAAAACTTTCCTATTTATATAGAAAAGGACAGCATATAAAATGCTGCCCTTTGGGTTAATTATACATTTAGAGGATGATAGGCTTCATACGGTTGCAAAACGCCGTACTTAAGCAAATAGCCAAATTGGGAATTACCCGATGCGCGTTATAGTTAACGCAATATCACTAAGCAGGAACCCTACACCGTTATTTTTTATCTGCACTGTGGTAGGAACCGCTGTCACCTGGAACGGAATTTGGAAGGACAATGTGGTTACGGCCTTGGTAGAAACAAAGGCATA
>CALLNG010000164.1 GCA_938005345.1 uncultured Clostridia bacterium | reverse complement strand
TAAAGACAGTGGCGTCATGGGAATTAGCTCATCCCAGACACAAGCGCTGTACGTAAGGCCCTTTTCCACTTGAATCGGCTCCATTTCAATCGTTTCCATTGTGCTGCCAACCGGAATAGTGGCCCGCTTATAATCCGCCATTACCATTTCATTCCCCTGGTATGCCGTAACAACTAACACAAAGGTTGTATTGTTTCCAAATGCACCATTGTTTGTAATTTCCGCTTTTACATGTAATACTCCGTCTGTGATCTGGCTAAGCGATGTCACCTCTTTCCCAGAAGTATCTGCAAAATATACTTCCGCATGCGCAGCAGTGCGAATAGAATATACCGCGTTGCTAAATTGGTCCTGTGCCGTCACTACCAACGTATCTCCCATTTCCAGCGGCCCCTCCGTACGCTGCACATTGTTTTGCGGATTTTGCTCATCATAGGTACTATATAAAACCGCAGATGCCCCGTAGGGAATATTAATATTACCCCAAAAATCTTCTACTACCGTTCCTTCCAAAACTCCGCTCACTGTGGAATCCTGCACACGGTATCGTTCTGATGATATGCTACAATCGCCAGAAACTGTTTTAATGGTTATGTTATCAATATAATATGGAGACGGCGTTTCCCCATTATAATCCGACCGCTTGCCGTTATAAAACCGGATGGCAGTAAACACATTATTTTCCTTTTTTGCCCCTTGAAATTCTGCTCTCCCTATAAAAGTACCATCCAGCCAGACGTCAGCACTGTTACGCTGTACGCTGGCAATCATTCTCAATGTATGCCAGCTGCTCCAATCACTGTCTCCAAATGGCTGATTTTGTCTTCCAACCTCAGTCCCATTTCCTGGATAGTGCGTTATAACGAATCCTGTTGTTGCCGCAACGTTACAAACAGCTAACGTTTGTGCCGAATCTGCTCCATCACTGCGTTCCACTACCAATTCTGCCAATTTGATTTGATTGGAATTTGCATCACTCACACGGTGTTCTACCAGAAAGTCCAAACTGATTTCGATATCCTCTGCTTGTCTGAGGGAGAACGTCGCCTGGTTGGCTGCCGCATTATTACCCCCGCTGGAATATAGCGCATAATCGGAAGCATCTGGAATGACACTAAGCTCTGGATCTGTTTCTCCACCTTGCGGCCGCTGTTTGACTTTATAGATATCTTCACTCATTTTCCAGCCTGCCGGTGGAATTGTTTGGTCATTAAAATTCACATAGCTTAAAATATCTGTCGTATAAATCTGGTATGTACTCCCGTCTGGTTCTACCGTCAGCGTATCTGTATAGGTAATGACACCTTCCGTTTTTTCTGCTCCATTTTCATCGTGCAGAGTTCCAGTCCCATCTGCCGTATAGGTAATATTGCCCAGAAACTGTGCAATCTCCGTTCCCGGCGCAACGCCGCGTATGGTTAGTTCCTCCTGGTTTACTTCATAAACTGTGGATTGTGCCTGCGGCGTTGTAACCGGTTCAGGTTCCACTGTGATTACGTACTGGATATTTCCTGGCATGACGGTCAATTTATCGCCCGTGGCAACTGTACCACTTGTTTTAACCGCGCCACTGGCATCCGTCAAGCTGCCGCTTCCCTGCTGCGTGTAACAGATATTGCCAAGAAACGTATCTATATCCGTGTCAAATGGCACCCCAGTAATCATCTTACTAGTTTGGTCTATTGCATATACACTGGACTGTGCCTGTGCCACCTCCGACATCCGCAAAATTTGCACTTCATCAATTAAAAAGTTCACCTCTGCTGTGCTTTTTCCATAAAACTGAAGCTGCGTTATATCTTGAAACGTTTCGTTCCATAGAGATACTGTCGGTGTATCAAATATATTCTGGCCATTTATTGTAATGCTGGCACTGTTATTTTCAATATCCACACCAATCACTGCTGTATGCCAAGTTTTATAAGCAAGCAGCGGCCCTTTGTCATTCAATGCTGTTCCCGTTGGTCCATAGATGGGCCGAAGGTGAAAGCCCTCCTCCGAGCTACTGCCTGTGCTTAATCCCACCGCATCCCTCGTATCTCCATTTGTAGTCGTTCCCAACAGTGAAATCAGCCGGAGTCCCCCAGCTGCCAGCGTCGAAGACTGATCCTCTACGCGGAATTGGTATTGCACCGTAAATGCTCCGGTCAAGTTCCCGGTATTGATGCTTACTTTTCCACCACTTAGGGCCTTGGAAAGCAAAGCGCGGTTGATCGACTCATCATCGCCCACTTCTACTGCACTGTCATAATCTACTGCAACTGCGTCTGCCGGCCGTCCAATTTTTTTCCATTCGCTTGCAACTGAGGTCACATCTTGCAACTGTCCGTCAAATGATTCGTACAACAAGCAGCTTTGTAGCCATAACCGGTAGGCCTCTCCGCCCGGTTCCAGTTTTAACCAGTCTCCTGTCTCCACAAATCCGCTGACACGCTGCGTGATTCCATCTGCCTGATATACCTTCATATCTGCTGTGTCATCCTGCGCTGTGATATTTTCTAATAATTGTGTTACTTGTGTTCCATCCGGAATTCCACTAATGGTCTGCCCCGAAACGGTATACGTATCTGATGTTATAGCCACATCTATTTTTCGGTATAATCTGATATTATCTAACAAAAACGGCTGCTCATGAGCCTTGTTTGCATCGCTACTATCCACTTGGGAACCGTTGCTGTGCGTTGCCTGAATTTGTGTCAACGGCAGATTGCTCGCATTGCTCCAAAAATTTTGATCATCTACAATAATACTATTCCCAATCATCGCCGTTACTTTTCCATTGACCGTATCCAATTCCACTTTTAG
This sequence comes from uncultured Clostridia bacterium, assembly GCA_938005345.1. Lineage (GTDB taxonomy): Bacteria > Bacillota > Clostridia > RUG12999 > RUG12999 > JAAWTG01. The sequence goes on along the minus strand of CALLNG010000164.1, from coordinate 3,356 downwards.
GCGGTACCATTTTTGATACGCTAGGCGTTCCCCATTTACCGTGATGGAAGCTGTACTGTTCGCTTGTGTCTCACTGTTGGCATACAGGGGCCGCAGTAAAAATGAATCATCGTTAAACGTTCCCATTCCCAAGGTGAACAGCGACGTATTGCCGCTTAGAAAATCGAAAAATTTTACCGTTCCCGCCGGCGCTTTTGTGCCCTCAATATAGGCGGGTCTGCCTTCCATCCGGAATTCCCCTTCAAAAACTATGGTTCCGTTGATTCCTTCTGAGCCTGCGGCTTCTATATCATTTAATTTTAAGGACGCTTTACGGTTATCTTTCTGCCCGGAAAGCAGCGCCCGGTCTTCGCCTGTTCCATCCTCAACCGGCGTCCGGTCTACTGCTACGCCATCCGCAGGCCTCTTTACATAGGTAAATTCGCCGCCGTCCTGCAAAACCATTTTCGATGTTTCATTAAAATCCTCTGTATACAGGTCGCTCCCGCTGGCAAATGCCGGCAGGAGTCCCAACTGTGCCACAAGCATTGTGGCTGCCAATAGAATCGACCATTTTTTCATGTTTCACGCGCCTCCTTTTGGTCGCGGCACGGCTGTCGCCGCGCCGCTGCCAAGAATTACTGATTTGCCTGCCATTCGTCGATTTGCCGCTGCACTTCCGCAATCACGGTATCACAGCCCGCTGTTTTCAATTTCGAAATCATTTCATCATAATGCAAATCTGGGTCTTCTGCACCCATTTTGATAAATTCATATTCTTTCACGACCGCTTCACACTGGGAAATTTCATTTTTCACTGGGTCTGGATTGAAATTAAATCCCCATAATGGAGACAATTGTGCGCTGTCATTGAGTTGCATGGTCTGTTCCCAAGTATCTGTTTCCTGCCCATCTTTATAATAGGCGTTAAACTGATTTCCAAACATCCATGCTTCCATTTTGTAATTGGAATCCGGTATAAGTTGAACTTGATTATCACTGATTTTAGTATAGTGTTTTCCCTCGATTCCAAACACCAAAGTATTATAGAGTTCCTTGTCCGTATTAAACACTTCCAATACTTTGATCGCTTTTTCTGGATTTTTACTGGTTCTGCTGATTGCACTAAGTGTACGGGCCGTAGCAGAGGCCTGTGTATAAGGTTCGCACATTGGAATGCTGGTGATTTCCTTTTTATATTTCTGTAAGTTTTCCACATCTCCTCCTGGTTTCATGGTTCCCCAGAAAAATGCATACCGCAGCCCTAACAAGCTTGCCGTATCACTTCCGGACCCTACAACATCTTTACGAATATATCCCTTTTGATACCAATCATACATAAGTTTCGTATGTTCTTTAAACTCCGGCAGCTCAAACCAATTCTGTACTTTAACTGCACCTTTTTCCGCATCTTTGCGAATTACAGCAAAACTCGTAGGATAGATCTGTTCATAATTCATTTCCACGGCACTATACTGCGGCTGGTAAGGATACAAATCCGGTTCTGTTTCTTTGATTTCTTGCAGAAACGGTTCCAAACTCTTTAAATCGGTAATTTGACTAACGTCAAAATTATGTTTCTGCATCAATTCACTGCTTGCCAATAAGCAAAATTGTGTTGGCAATATTTGATAATTAGGAACTGCATAAATTTGCCCATCCACCATTGTGGAATTCCATACATACTCTGGCATAGATGTTTTTAATCCAGGTGCATATTCTTCAATCAATTCATCCAGCGGAATAAACGCGCCGTTAGAAACATTAGATAAAAATGGCAAAGACCAATTCGCCGTGAAACAAATATCAAACTCCTCACCCGAAGATACAACTAAGTTCATTTTCTCGGCATAAGAACTTTTGTCAATGTTTTTCAGGTTTAACCGTACACCAATTTCCGGCTCCAGACGTTGGTTAATTTGTTCCAGCACTTCTGCCATTCCACTTTGTGCATCGCCAGGATAATACCATAAAATTTCGTCTACCTTCTGTTCCTCTGCGTTTTGCCCGCCATTACATCCACCAAGCAACGCTAACGCAAGAACCGCCGCAAGAACCGCACAAATCTTTTTTTTCATCAAATTCTCCTCCTTTTCATCCTTTCACTGCGCCAACGGTTAACCCTTTGGCAAAATATTTTTGGAAAAATGGGAATACACATAACATTGGCCCCGCTGCCAATACTGCCATCGCCATTCGGGCACTTTCATTTGGCAGTTTGGACGGGTCGATATCCAGTGAGACGGTATCCATGTTTTGCGTGATGAGCTGAATATCCTTCATCATTTTTTGCAGCAAGTACTGCAAGGTCACTAAATTATCCTGGTTGATATACAACAACGATGTCATCCAGTCATTCCAGCGGGTGAGGAGTCCCAACAACGCTACTGTTGCAATAACCGGACCCGAAATAGGAACAATGATTTTAAACAAAATGAGATACTCTCCTGCACCATCCATCTTAGCCGATTCAATAAGTTCTTCCGGTTGCTTTTGGAAGAATGTCCGCAGCAGTACTACATGCCATGGACTGACCAAATGCGGCAAAATATATACCCAAAATGAATTGTTTAGATGCAGATATTGGGTAATTAGTATGTAGCTTGGCACCAGACCACCGCTAAATAACATGGTAAAAAACAAGTAAAAGGTAATACTGCGCCGCGCTACAAAATTTCTTCTTGCAAGCGGATACGCCACCAAAATCATAATAATAACACTTAGCGCTGTCCCCAAAAAAGAGGACAATATGGTCACGACATAAGAATTTAACAGTTGCTGCGGATTTCGGAAGATAAACTGGTACGCCGTCAGGTCAAACTGTTTTGGAATAAACTGGTACCCATTGCGCATGACCTCCTGTTCAGAGGTGAACGAGATGGAGATAACCAACCACAGCGGAACAACACAGCACAGGGACAACACTAATAAAATTGCATTCACCAGTATGCTTTCCCGGTCCCGCCGCAGTCCTTTTGACTTCTTCAGCATCCTCCTTCACCACCTTTGCAAATTTCACACATCCAATACCACTCCTTCCCCTCTTAAAACAGCGCGTTATCTGGCTCAATTTTTTTCACAACTGCATTGGTCACCAGTACCAGCACAAATCCGACCAAAGATTGGAATAGTCCGACTGCTGAGGACATTCCCACATCTCCTAACTGCCGCAACGCCCGGAATACATAGGTGTCAACAACGTCCGTCGTAGGATACAATGCCCCGGAATCCATCGTGACTTGGTAGAACAGTCCAAAATCAGCACGGAAAATTTTTCCGACTGCCAGGATAGCAAGTATGGTGATGACCGGAACCAATGCCGGCAGTGAAATATACCAAATTTGCTGTAGCCGGGTCGCGCCGTCAATTTCCGCCGC
>CALLNG010000163.1 GCA_938005345.1 uncultured Clostridia bacterium | reverse complement strand
GAAGTAACTACACTGCTGTCTTCAGATTTCTTTCCCGCCATATCCATTTTAACAGTCCCATTGACGTTTACCACTTCATTTCCGTCAGCATTCAAGTTCATGGACATATCAAAAGTAAAATTGTCCATTTCGCTTGTGAGAACTCTTGCCGTTTCTTTGACAGCGTCCTTTAAGCTGTAATATCCAGAGCCAATCACCACGTCTGCCAGCGCTGACGTTGTAAAGATCGCGGCTCCGGCCACTACCGCACAAAGTGCCGTTGCTTTTTTACCAAGTTTCATATCGTTGTCCTCCCATCCGCCGCTTGTGCCGGCATTATGATTTTTGCACCATGCCATAAACGTTTATCTGGTACATTATTTATCATACCCGACCGGAGTTGAATATCTCTAAATTAACTATTAACATTTTATTAAATATTCTAAATCTTTTATCACCAGGGATATTATACCATTGGATTTCCTTTTTCATCCAAAAGGCCAATTCTCGTAATTGAATTGCATTGTACTCTAAGATCGGGAATATCCTGCTCCATCGCTTGCAGCAGCAATTCCGGTTTTAGGCTTGGTTGGCCTGCTTTTAAGGTAGCGCGCAGTATCGGCTTTTCTGATTCTATGGATTGCAGCCCATAAATCATAGGCCGAATATTCACCTGTTTTTCTCCCTTTTTGGAATGTTTCATCACGAGAATTTCATTTCTGTCCAAAAAATGTTCTATTTGATTCTTCGATAGGGTTTCGTTTAAACGGATATCATAGACCGCCTGTGCTAATGCGGCAAAGGGAGATTTTTTTTCGTTTTCCCGGTACGCTTTTATAGCGAACCCTTCCGGCATACTGTCTTGAAACCGTTTTTGCTCCTCCTTAGTCAACGGACGTTCAAACGCAATTTCCACCAGTTCCCCTTCACTCGAAATCCCAACACCCAAAGGCTGTGCAAAAGTAATGAGCGGGTGTGGATGGAATCCCTGGCTATAGGAGGCAGGCAGCTTGGCCCGGCGCATAGCACGTTCGAACACGCGCAGCGTATCTAAATGGGAAACGTACTGCACCCTCTGTAATTTACAAAATGTATAAATGTATTTCACTGGTGTTTCCTCCATTCCATGCAGTTCAATCGCTGCGCACCACAGCCGCTGCAAGTCTCGCGGCAATTTGGTGTAACAACTTCCTGATAAGCCCTTTCGCATTCCCGCCGTAAAAACGCTTTGGTTACGCCACAGTCAATATGGTCCCATGGCAGCGGCTCATCAAACGACCTTTTTCTTGCTGTATACCAAAGCGGGTCAACCCCAGCTTTTTCAAATGCCTCCATCCATGTACCATAGTGGAAAAATTCATCCCATCCATCGTATTTACACCCCAGTTCATGTGCCTTTTCCAACACACGGCATAATTTCCGGTCTCCACGTGCAAAGACCCCCTCGAGATGGCTAACATAGGACTCATGGTATTGATAGGA
>CALLNG010000162.1 GCA_938005345.1 uncultured Clostridia bacterium | reverse complement strand
CGGCTGGATATCTATTTGCAGGCAGATGATCTGGAAGTGCTGAAGGATGCAGGCACAATCTCGGCACAGCTTGCAAAGATGCACGCCGAAACGGAGTTTGAAAAGTACCGTGTGGTGCAGGATCGACTGTACCAGAGCGATTTTGATAGGTATTTGGAAGAAAGTGAGGGATAATTTATAATGAAATGTAATGTGGGACAGCGATATAATAAATTTCCTTCAGATAATGAAATCTGCAATAGCATTAGAAACATCGCCCATGAAAATGGACTAAGCAAAGACGCGGCAGATGTGATTTGCAAGGTTTATAGATATATGATGGACAAAAAGCTGGCAGGTGGATGTCATGCAATTTCGTCCGTTCTATACGTTGTGCTGAAAGAAGTAGGAGAAAAACCACAACTTTGCATTGGAGAATGCCAAAAGCGTGGACTGCCACCGTTTGACCACTCATGGGTTACGTTAAATGGTAAAATAGTAGACTTAGCGATTTATCTTCCACTTGACATGAGAAAAGGGGAGTGTGGCGGACCTGTTGTTTCGGGAGTGGATGTAATTAGTATGGGAAAACCATCAATAGATTATGGAATTACAACAGGACTACCGTTTGATTGGAATACAAGCACTGTCATAAAAGTTCCATTCAATGAATATATTTCAGAGTTTCCAGATGAAAAAGATGGCTTATGGACAGTAATCGAGAATGCGCTTCCAAGTTCACGGAATTTTGATATTGCCGCAATGAAAGAAAAATATAAAGACGTGAAGCGTGTCGTTGTGAGGTAAAGGATGAGTAAACTGGATGAACTGATTCGCGAGCTTTGCCCGGATGGTGTGGAATACAAGAAACTGGGTGATATTGCAACAATTTCTCGTGGAGGAAACTTTCAGAAGAAGGATTTTCTTACAGAGGGCGTGCCGTGCATCCATTACGGCCAAATTTATACAAAATATGGGCTGTTTGCAGACAAAACATTTACCTTTATAAGTGAAGAATGTGCGAAAAAGCAGAAGATGGCACAGCCTAATGATATTGTCATGGCAGTTACAAGCGAAAATATTGAAGATGTTTGTAAATGCCTTGCGTGGCTGGGTGACGAGCCTGTGGCAGTCAGTGGACATTCGGCGATTATTCATCACAATCAGAATGCTAAATATCTAGTTTACTACTTCCATTCGCAGATGTTTTTTGCACAAAAGCGCAAGCTGGCGCATGGAACAAAGGTTATCGAAGTGACACCGGATGCGTTGGTGGACATTGCTTTGCCGGTTCCTCCTGTTGAAGTTCAGCGTGAAATTGTCCGTATGTTGGATAGCTATACTGAAAGTGTTGTAGAATTGCAGAGGCAACTTACAGCAGAACTTGCAGCTAGAAAGACACAGTATAGTTTTTATAGAGATAAGCTATTAACTTTTAACACGCCGGTAGAATGGAAGCCAATGGAAAAAGAATTTCCATTTATTCGGAACGGCTTTGTTGGAACTGTAACACCATATTTTACCAGTGAAGAACAAGGCGTGCGTTATTTGGAAGGAACCAACATCCATGATGGGGTGATTTCAGATAATGAAATTATATATGTTTCAAAAGAATTTCACCAAAAACACATTCGCAATGAATTGAAAAATGGTGATATTTTGATGGTGCAATCTGGTCATGTAGGCGAGTGTGCGGTTGTCGATGATAAATATGCAGGAGCAAACTGTCATGCGTTAATTATAATGAGTAATGCAGGCCACTGCAATTCGAGATTTGTAATGCATTATTTGAGATCGACAGAGGGAAAATCTAAACTGAAAAAAATAACAACTGGTGGAACAGTTAAACACATATTGGCTTCAAATATGAAGAAATTTATGATTCCAGTTCCACCTCTCGATGTCCAGAGCCGCATTGTAAATGTGCTGGACAACTTTGAGAAAATTTGCTCTGACCTCAACATTGGTTTGCCCGCTGAAATTGAAGCCCGGCAGAAGCAGTACGAGTATTACCGAGATAAGCTCTTGACATTTGCAG
>CALLNG010000161.1 GCA_938005345.1 uncultured Clostridia bacterium | reverse complement strand
CCTCCCGAAAATCCGCTTCAATCCATTCAACGGCCTGGCTTTGTGCGGCAGCGCTCACATAGCTGCGCGCCATAATATGTAACTGGTGGACGGGATAATTTCCCTTTGATACCAAATAACTGCGGATAAACAGTTCATATACATTGTCGCCCAAATAGGCCAGCGCGAGCGGGGAATATTGGGAAGCTGGCAGGCTGGGCTGAAAAATATTGGTAATAAAATCCATGGCATTGCCTCCTACTTATGGTAACAACATGACCGCGCGCCTGCCGCCAGGTATCGTTTTGAAAAAATGGCAGCAAGCGGTGTGTCAGGTATGTGCGATGGTAACAACACAAACGTAGCGTGCGCCAGCACGTTTGAGCATTTTGGACACTTCGATGGTGGTGGCGCCCGTTGTGAAGATATCATCCAGCAAAACAATGGCCTTTCCCTTGACGAGCGCACGGTCCCGGACAGAAAAGGCACCGATGATATTTTTTGCACGGTCCCGCTGGTTTAGGGTGCTTTGTGCCGGCGTGCTTCGCACCTTTTCCAAAACGTGGTGTTGAACCGGGATTTTGGTAAACTTTTTGACATAACCCGCAATGAGCTTCATGTGGTGAAACCCGCGGTTACGTTCGCGCTGTTTGTCCGCGGGTACATAGGTGATAAATTGAATATTGTCTTTGGAAAAGCCCAAGCGGAGAATAAAATCGCTGAGTAAATAGGCAAAATCTGCGGCAGCAGAAGTTTCGCCGCTGAATTTATAGGGCAGTAGCCCCCGCCGTACTTGCCCCTGGTAGGGGTAGAGGCTGAACGCTGCATCATAGTGGCGGCCAACACTTTTGCACGTATAACAATGAAGCAACCCATCTGCCATTTGCGGCGTTCCGCCACATTTCACACAGTGCGTCCCGTCTTCCTGCACTTGGTTTAGGCAATCATAACATAGCATGGGACGGGTGCCGGGCGGCTGCAATTTTCCGCAAAACAGGCATTTGGGAGGGAAAAACAAGTCGGCCAGGTAGTTCCACAGGTGGACGGTTACTTTAATCATAGGGCAGTTCCTTCCTCTGACTGAAATTTTTTCTGTAGCATTTCGGTAAGGCCGCTGTAGCGCAGGGATTCGCGGTTGTTGTCCGTCATGTAGCGGATGACGTCCTCGCGGCCAACAAGCACAACAAGGCGGCGGGCGCGGGTAACAGCGGTATAAAACAAGTTGCGGGACAGCAGCATGGCGCTGACTGGATACACCGGCATGACCACAGCGGAAAATTCGCTGCCTTGGCTTTTGTGCACGGTCATCGCATAGGCGAGGTCAATGTCGTCAAGCAGTTCAAAAGGATAGGAAACCTGCTTGTCTCCATCGAAAACAATTATTAAAGTTCCCTGGCGTTTGTCAATGTCCTCAATGAAGCCGATATCGCCGTTAAACACGCCGGTTCCTTTTTGCCCAATTCCGCGGGTCCAAGCAATGTCATAATTATTGCGTATCTGCATGATTTTATCGCCGGTGCGCAGGACATAGCGGGGCCGCTTCACTTCCTTTTTGTCGGGGCTCGGCGGATTAAATACCTGCTGTAACTGTTTATTTAAATTTTCTACGCCCGTCTCCCCCTTTTTTACGGGTGTCAGCACTTGAATGGCATCCAGCGCGTCTTCGCCCAGAAATTTAGGAAGGCGGGTTTTGCATAGCTGTAAAATTTCCGCTACACCTTGTGCCGGAGAGGGCCGCCGCATAATAAAAAAATCGCCGTTTTTGGAGCTTGTTTCCGGATACTGGCCCTGGTTGATACGGTGGGCATTGACGACAATCATACTTTGCTTGGCTTGCCGGAATATTTCATCTAGCCGCACGACGGGAATGACACCGCTGTTAATGATGTCCCGCAAAACATTGCCCGCTCCAACGGAGGGAAGCTGATCGCTGTCCCCCACCAAAATGACACGCGCCCCATGTTTGACAGCACGTAGCAAATAATACGTCATGGAGATGTCCAGCATGGACACCTCGTCAATAATAATGACGTCCTGCTCTAGTGGATTGTTCCGGTCCCGTTTGAACACTTGGCCGTTTTGGGTGCTGTCAAATTCCGTCTCCAGCAACCGGTGAATGGTTTTAGCCTCACGGTGGCACATTTGCGTCATGCGCTTTGCCGCGCGTCCAGTAGGCGCAGCAAGCACAATATCTAGTCCGCGTTTTTCCATGAGCTCGATCATACATTGAATAATGGTCGTTTTCCCGGTTCCAGGCCCGCCGGTGATGACCAAAATTCCGCTGGTCAGCGCATATTCCACTGCGCTTTTTTGATTGTTTGCCAGTTGAATGTGGTGCCGCTCTTCAAACGCAGCAATATCCTGTAGTATATCCTGTTTTTCAATTTCAAATACTTGATTGCGCAGCGCCAGCAGAAAATGGGCGGTGTGATCCTGCGCGGTATAAAAGAAGGTTAGATAGAGCGCACAAAACTCCTGATGCGCCACGATCTTGATGCGGCCCGTCATGTGCAACTGGTAGATGGCGGTCTGAATGGATTCTGTTTCGATATGAAGCCGTTTGGCAATATATTCTTCTACAACTGGCTGTGGCAAAAATGTGTGTCCGCTTCCTGCGCCGCTGCTGAGCGCGTGCAGCACTGCCGCTTCTATCCGCTGCTGGCTGGAAGGGTCAAACGACAGGGCTGCGGCGATTTTGTCAGCAGAGGCAAAGCTGATTCCATCGATTTCGTTACACAAAATGTAAGGGTTTTCACGAATTTTGTCCAGAGCGTCCTCGCCCAACAGCCGAAAAATTTTATAGGCCATGTTGGTGCTGATTCCGTGTTTTCCTAAAAACACCACCAGTTCGCTGATGGCTTCGCTGCTGATAAATTCTGCGTGAATTTTGGAAGCCTTGTCCAGAGAAATGCCGGAAATTCTCGCCAGTTTTCCCGGCTCTTCGCGGATGATACGGAGTGTGTCGCTGCCAAAGGCATCCACGATTTTTTGTGCGGTTTTGGCACCAATCCCGTGAATCACGCCGGAAGATAGAAATA
>CALLNG010000160.1 GCA_938005345.1 uncultured Clostridia bacterium | reverse complement strand
TGCTACTTGACCGATTGTGGGCGGACGATTTGGAGGTCGAAGATCGGATCGTTGACAGTCACATAAAGAACATTCGCAAAAAATTAAATGCTGACTATATAAAAACAATCAGAGGAGTAGGATACAGAATTGACAAAGTACATTAAGCAACGTTTATCCGTTAAGATTTTTATAATTACATTTTTTCTACTGGGCGCGGCTTGCGGCGGAACATATTTTTTCATTTCAAAGCTGTTACCTGTGACATACTCCAATTTGATAAATGCGTCCACAGAGAAAGCCGCTATGCACCTTGTTGAGCAAATGACAGCTTTTGAAAATATATCTGATTGTGAAAATGATATATCTATTTTTTCAAAGGAAACAAATGCCGCTTTTTGGATTGAGGATAGTAACGGTCGTATGATATATCCCGCCGAGGCATCAATGGAAACCTCTACTACTTCGGCAGATTGCACAGTTACATTCGATGAAGATGAATCGTTCATAGATATGCAACCGTCTGGGGAAACCACGACAAATTTTTACCCGTTCACGTTAAAAAACGGCACTGCTTATGCGTTGGCAGTTCAAACAAATTTGTTCGTTGTACAGCAGGCAACAAAGGTATTGCTGTCTATTCTTCCGTATGTTATCCTAATGGTCTTTCTGCTTTCGCTCCTTTGTGCATGGCTCTATACACGGTATATTACTAGACCTATTGTGCAACTGAGCAAGATTTCAAAGCAAATGGCAGAATTGGATTTTTCCGGTCAATGTGGTACAGGACGAGAAGATGAATTAGGGTGTTTGGCGCAAAATCTAAATTCATTATCTGCTTCGCTATCCACTGCATTGAACGATCTTCAAACTGCCAACCAACAGCTCAAAACAGATATTGAAAAGGAACAGGAGTTAGAAAGACAGCGGGTAGACTTTTTCTCGGCAGCATCCCATGAACTGAAAACACCACTAACCATCTTGAAAGGACATTTGGCGGGAATGCTGAACGGAGTCTGCGGTTATGAAAACCATATAGAGTACATGGAGCGTTCCCTGGCCGTTGTTGATAGGATGGAAAAGTTGGTAAAAGAGCTGCTGTATGTTTCTAAAGCAGAGGGAACTCAAAAATCCGAATATAAAACCATTAATTTTGCGGAAATATTTCGGGTACAGATTGCCACTGTAACAGATTTATTGGAAGAAAAGGAACAGTGCCTTGAAGCAAATATTCCTACCCGTCTTTATTGTGAAGTGGAACAAGCACAGATGGAACGGGCGATTCAAAATATATTGGTAAACGCAACTCACTATTCTCCAAGTGGTGAACTGATTCGTATATCTTTGTCCGAAACGCATGGTACAATTCGTGGTGAAATTGAAAACACAGGTGTCCGTGTGCCTGACGATGCTATTCCACATTTGTTTGAAGCCTTCTATCGGGCAGATACATCTCGTAACCGCAATACAGGCGGAACCGGATTAGGGCTTTATATTGTTCGCAAAGTCATGGAAATGCATCGAGCAAATTACGGCATTTCAAATATAAACAATGGTGTACTGTTTTGGTTTGAATTGCCTTGTAAGCAGCCAGTAGACAACTCCATCTAAAATCCATAATCCATGCAAACTATATCCAAGTTGCTTTGTTATATTATAGCTGTCCTCAAGAGGGCAGCTATAATTCTTATAAAGCGAGGTCTTATCTATGAAGAACAAAAAAATTTTGGCAATAGGCTTGTGCGGAGCAATCTGTTTAAGCATTGCAGGGGTTACTTATGCAAGCGCATTGGCTTCGGACACACCAAAGGTTTCAACATCCGAAACGGGAAACACATCCAGCGCAGATATTCTCTATCAGGATACAGACGGTGGACAAATCAGCGTTGACGGTAAAAATTGGGTTGCCGAGGCAGATTATGAGAAGAACAATGCGGCACCGGATGTGCAGTGGTGGACAGCCGAAGAGTACGAGGCTTGGATGAACGAACAGAAAAATGAAATGGAAGCGTTGATTGGAACTGGAGATGGTTGGTATGATGGGCAAGGCGTATTCCATGAATTTACGCAGGAAAGCGTAGATGCTATGATGGACAGCTATAAGGAAACTCTGGAAAGTATCAAAAAGGGAGTATTGTATTCCAAAGACGACGGTGACGGCGATACCTACTCCATGATTCCACCTACTGAAGATGTAGTTTCCTCTTATAGTGTTGATGTAACAAAAGATAACGGAAAAACAGTACCGAATCCGGATTCATACCTGCCTTATACAACGGCAAGGCAAACAACGGATTCATCCCATAAGTGGCCGCTGCAACAGCACCTAAAATATACCCCTTGGCTTTTACGTTCATAAAATCAATTTTGACGCCAAAAATAACTCATTTTTAGTTATCTTATCAGCAACAGGCAAAATTTATCGGGGAAGTAGAGTTATAAGAGTTGATTGAGTTAAAAGAGTTAATAGAGTTACAGGGGTAATAAGGTTCCAAGGTCCCCCTTTCTGCCTATAGCTTATAGCCTATAGCCTTTAGCTTATTGCTTTTAGCCTCTAGCTTACGAGGAGCCGTTCAACCTTTGTAAACCCTGTAACTCTTTTTCCGACAAGCAACGAATCCAAACAGTACTGACGGCAAGCGGAAAGCAGGCGAATCGATTTACAACGGATAATAGCTCCGGCTCGATCCCCTCATTTTAGGTGAAACATACTGAAGGTCGACGACTTTTCCCTTACCTTCGATCACCCTTTTCGGTTGGCCCATCGGTTTTCCGCCCAACATTTCATACATGTATACCTTATAGTTTCCACTTTTATAGGTACCGATCATCAGGTAATTAAAATTATGTTCGGCATCATTGGTCTGTGACCAATATTTATGTTCCAGATAAGTGATCGTCTCGTCAGCCGGTAATCCCTCCGGATTCAAAGGGGATTCCTCCTGGTTATCGACATCGTAAAAATAAAGCCGGTTGTTATTGACCATATAAATCGCCCGGGTATCGGTCCGGTTCGTGGCATACAAATCAGCCGAATTC